>JBDTKB010000208.1:0-2689 GCA_039935555.1 Ginsengibacter sp.
TTCTTTCGCGGTTTTGGTAATCAAAAATGGCTTCGTATAAATTTTCTTTTCGGAAATCGGGCCAAAGCGTATCTGTAAAATATAATTCACTATAAGCAAGTTGGTAGAGTAAAAAATTACTGATTCGATATTCTCCACTGGTTCTAATCATAAGTTCCGGATCGGGAAATGCTCCGGTACATAAACTTCCTTCAAAAACTTTATTGGTAATTTGTTCCGGATCGAGTTCCCCTTTTTGCACTTTTTCAGCAATTTCTTGTACCGCATTTATTATTTCCCAACGGCTGCTATAACTCAAGGCCATTATCAAACTAAGCCCCGTGTTATTTTTCGTGGCCTCGCCTGCCTCTTTCAATTCTCTACGGGCTGATAAAGGCAACATTTCAATATTGCCAATAACATGTAAACTGATATTGTTTTTATTTAGTGTTGGTACTTCCTGCTTTATAGTTTGCACGAGTAACTCCATAAGACCGGTAACTTCATCTTTAGGCCGGTCCCAATTCTCTGTACTAAATGCGTATAAGGTTAGAAATTCGATTCCCAGTTCTGCGCAACCTTCCACAATATTTCTTACACTTTCCACACCGTTATAATGGCCAAACAAGCGTCCTTCTCCTTTTTCCTTGGCCCATCGGCCATTACCATCCATAATAATGGCGATATGCCTTGGCAGGTTTTCAGGATTTAATTTTTCTTTCAGGCTCATCAGTTTAAAATAACCAAGTCAGGCGTAAACAGGCCTGACTTGCGTTACAAAAGTAAGGAATTACTTTAGTTGAGCCCCTTAAAACAATAGAGGTGCAACTAAAAAATTTTAGCCTGATTTCTAGCCAAAAATGTTTGAAACAAAAAAGTTTGAAGGAACTAGCGCGCTGTAGGACAACGATACGAAGATATGTTGAAAGAAATACCAAACTCTGCAATTCCATATTGATCTTTTTGCTTACTAAACCCACGCTGGCGCCCTTCAACACCAATAGGAGTGCCGGTCACGTACGATCTGTCTTGCAGTAAGGCTGCCACAGAAGGAGGGTTTGGAGAAGGAAATTTGTCGACGCCCACATAAGTTGTGCTTACGTCATCTATATAATCTGTAGTAGTAAAACGTTGAGAAACTTCAAATGATAAATTAATCTTTTCTGTGAGTGCGTATTTTACACCAAAACCAATTGGTACACAAACCGCCATTGTTCCGTATGCTTTTCTTCCCTGGTAAAATGTTTCGCCCTCAGTATTTAAAGGCCGCAAATAATATTTTTGACCACCTAAATATGCATAAGGATCGTAACTGAAAACGCCGATACCAATAGTTGCATAAGGCGTAAAACTATGATTGGGATCTGAAGGAATAAATTTGAAAAAATTGAAATCGCCTCGTAAAGCAAATTCAAAAATATTTGTATTGAAACTTAAATTTCTTCTCCTTTGATATTCATTCTGGCTGTATTTATCACTATATCCCAACTGTGCAAAATGTGCTGAAATGCGTAATGCTGTGTAATTTCCATATTGTTTTCTGAAAAAACCGCCAATCGCAATTTTGGGCCTGTTTATAGCAGCACGGTTATTAAGGTCTCCAAAATAATGAGCAGCGCCGAGTGTAATACCGTACTCGCCTTCCTGCACAGTTTCATATTGAGCCTTCGCATTAATGCTAAAAACCGCGGACATTATTAGAATAGCGAAAAAATTTTTCATTTTCATAATAGGTGGGGTAAGAAAAATAAAAATTATTAATAAAACGAAGAAACACCCTTTTAATTATAATTGCAAGTTAAAAATTTGTCATTAATTTCTTTTATCCAGGCCCCAGGATAATTTGTTACGAAGGGTTTGGAGAAAATTATTTTCATTTAACCTTACAAGATTTATGCTAAAAGTTTCTTTGCGCACAGCAAGAAGTACTTCTTTCGTTACAATTTCCCTCCGGCTATCGAGTGTACAAAGAAAGCCATCTGTTCTGCCTTCTACTTCAAACGAAAGAATTGCACTATCTGGTACAACCAAAGGCCTGATATTTAAATTATGTGGAGAAACAGGTGTAATTACAAAACTTGCAGATTCCGGAAAAACCACCGGGCCGTTGCAGCTTAATGAATAACCTGTAGAGCCAGTTGGCGTTGAAACTATAAGTCCATCTGCCCAATAAGTATTTAAAAATTCACCATTTAAGTAGGTGTGAATTTTAACCATTGGCGAAGTGTCCTTTTTATGAATTGTAAATTCATTTAATGCATAACCGACTCCATTAAATAAAGGCATGTTAGCGTCAAGGTGAAGAAGCGTTCTTTTGTCCAGTTTAAAAGTATGCTGAACCAGGGCTTTTACAGCAATGTGTAATTCATCTTTACCAATACTCGCTAAAAAACCAAGCCTGCCATAATTAATTCCCAACACGGGAATTCCTTTATCACCAACAAAAGTTACCGCATCAAGTAAGGTTCCATCGCCGCCGAGGCTAATAAGGCAATCAATATCTTCCAGGTCTTCAGGGCAACTAAAAGTTGAATATTTATTGCTTATATCAACAGCCGAATAAAACTGGTTGAAAAAATTTTGAAAAATTACGGGCTCAATTTTATAACGATTCAATTCTGCAAACAATAGTTTGATGCCATCCTGCTGCTCAGCTTCTAACCCCCGGCTGTAAATCGCTATTCGCATAATTTTATTTAATCTATAAATA
>JBDTKB010000209.1:0-7631 GCA_039935555.1 Ginsengibacter sp.
ATTGCGGCTAATCCAAAACACTATTGCAATACCACACTATTCAAATCTATTTATCCTCATCAAATAATTTCTGATTTCCCGGCCAGGGAAAAATAATTTTTCGAAAGTTTCGTTACTAAATAGTACCCGGAATTATATTTCATTTATTTCCAAATAACCTTTTATGAAAAACTTTTTAAAAGAAATGCTTATTTACGGAGAAGAATATTTATGTTACTTTAAAGGAGAATATATAGGTATGGCAACATTTATAGACGACCCTCATATTGGTGATAGCTTCATGAAAATTGAAGTAAATAAAAATGGCCGTATAGAAGAAATAGCAATTATGCCCGACAGATGGGCTTTACCATAGGCAAATTTCTTGAACTTAGATGTTTCATCATCATAAAAGCTTTCCCCGCAGACTATCGCATTCCCTAATATCAATGGCATCAGCATTTCTGAAAAAAATATTTCTCTTCTTGAAACTCAACTGCGGCCTGTATTGGCAAGAGGAGTGAACATTTGCAATAACAGTGTAATAAGGCGTTTGATTTATGCTTGCGCGGTCATTGTGATGAACCCTGCTTTAAATTCCAATCCACTTTTTTGAATTCATCTGTCCGATTTATCAACTCATGCGCACGATAAAATTTGACAAATCGTGTGCGATTTTATGGCAAGTTTATTGTTAAGTAATGTAAATCATTATTAATAAAAATAAATTATCAACCATGAAAAAATTAAACCGATTATGTTTTGTTGCCGCGTTTGTGGGAGCATTAAGTTTTGCTTCCTGTAAAGGAAAAGATAAAGATGAAAACGCCGCCCCTGTAACTACAACAGTTGATACAACAATGAGTACGAGCCCCATTACTCCACCTGTTGTTGCAGATGAGGCATCTTTAAACACGGGAGTTACGGACGCATTAAAAGATTATCCAACAGTAAAAGGCGAAGTGTCAGATAGCGTTATCAATTTATCAGGAAGCATTAAAAGATCAGACTGGCAAAAGCTTATGCCTACTTTAAATACGCTTCACCCAAAGCGCGTAAACAGTTCTAACTTAACTATTAAATAATAAATTATGTCAGCTTTACAAGATAAATATAAAACCTTAATTGATGCGGCACAGCAATCCGGAGTAATCAATTTACAGGTAAAAGAACAGGATAACGTTTTATATGTTGACGGTAGTGCACCTTCAGCAAGTGTTAAAGACAAATTGTGGGAGATTTATAACCAGGTTGATCCTGATTATAAAAGTGGGGATTTAGTTCTAAATGTAAATGCATCTTCGGTATCAGGGTCAAAGGCTACGGTGACAACCGATTCAACCAATTTAAACATTAGAAAAGGCCCCGGCACAGACCAGGAGATCATTGGAAAAGCGGCTCATGGTGAGGTTCTGACTGTATTAAGTACTCCGAACGCTCAATGGAGCCTCATAAAAACTGATAAAGGCGAAGAAGGTTATGTATATTCCCAATATCTAACGGCCCAATAAACGAAAAATTAAAAACAATAATATGTTATCAGAATTACTTCAAAAACTGGAAACCGAACACGGTATTCCCCCGGCCCAGGGAAGCGGGATTATTAACACGATCATTGAGCATGTAAAGGCAAAGTTTCCACAAGTAGGTGGAATGATAGATAGTGTTTTAGGCTCACAAATGTCCAGTACTTCGAATATGCAAGGAGCTAACGTTAGTGACGGAAGTGAGAATTCGCTTCAACAATTGGAAGATTTGGCTAAAACTAAGTTGGGTGGTCTTTTTGGGAAATAAATTGACAGAAACTTATCCGATTAGTTTATTTTTTGGGGCCTTAAAAGATTTTCGAATATAGGACTCCGTGAGTGGTTAGGTTACATTAGGAATTAATAATATTTATAGTTATCCACATGGGTCTAATAAATATAACTTTATCTTAAGTATTTATATAGTTAGGTTTGCATTAGAAAAGGATCGTGAAATAGAATTAACCTTCCGGTGTAGGCTGGAACCATCCGCCACCGTCAATTTGATAAACGCCTTTTTGGTAATTTTTGTAAGGCTGCATATTTAAATATGCAGCCTTCTTTTTTTGTGTATTAAATTAAGTGTTTAGACTTTTTTCCGACTAACGATTGCCTGGCTCACACCTTTGAAAAGCAAATATTTTCGAAAAACTTTTTGCGCTACTGTATAAAATCAAATTGAAATTCTCCGTCTAGCCAACAACGTTAGTTATGGATGAAAATTTAAAGAAGGTAACCAGGGACAAATTTTTTTTTGTGAAGCCAATTCATGAATCGGCGGTGTATTAAATTGCCATGATTTTGGCTTGCTAATTGTATCGTTCTACCAAACGGATGAGAATGCCAATAGGGTAAGATTTCAAAGTTGAAAGTTTAGATAACTATATGCACACAGGTAGAAAATCTTCCTCCATAATAATTAAAGATGAAATTTAGTTTTAAGGGTTTATGGGATGTATTAAAGAGCGCATTTGGTGGATTTTCCACAAATAGAATTCTTAAGTTGAGCGCTGCTCTTGCTTATTACACGGTCTTTTCCGTTGGGCCACTACTTATCGTAGTTGTTTACCTCTGTAGTTTCTTTTTCGGGCGTGAGGCAATTGAGGGAACTATTTATGGACAAATTGCTGGCTTTGTAGGGCATGATGCTGCACTGCAACTACAGGAAATTATTAAGAGTGCGACCATTGCCAACAAAGGAAATATTGCTATCATCATTGGCGTTATCACCTTATTAATTGGTGCGACCTCTATGTTTGCAGAAATGCAGGATTCGATAAATATGATTTGGGGGTTAAAGCCGAAACCTAAATCAGCTTTTATGATTTTTCTCAAAACACGTTTACTATCTTTTGGAGTTATTGGAAGCCTTGGCTTTTTGCTTTTAGTTTCATTGTCCATATCAGGATTAATAGAGGCTTTGAGTAACCGGTTGAGAACCCATTTTCCGCAAATAACTGTCGTCGCTCTGTATATCATTAATCTCGTAATCACGTTTGGAATTATTTCATTTTTATTCGCGGTAATTTTTAGGGTACTTCCCGATGCAAAAATAAAATGGAAAGATGTTTTGTCGGGAGCTATTGCAACCGCAGTTCTTTTCATGATTGGCAAATTTGGAATTTCATTTTACATAAGTAAGGCGAAGATAGGAAGTACGTATGGAGCCGCAGGTTCGTTGGTGGTATTATTGGTATGGATATATTATTCTTCAGTTATTTTATATTTCGGCGCCGAATTCACCAAAGCTTTTGCTATAAAATTTGGCGCGCCCATACAACCGAATGACTATGCCGTAGTAACCAAAACGATTGAAATAGACGGAGGAAAAAAAAGTTTACAACAAGCGGATAGAGAGACAAAGAAGGATAAACAAGATTAACCCGTTCGTACCTTTTTCCTTTAACACCCTCCCTTGTTTTTATTTTTCAGGATCCAAAACAGCCTTTATATAATTATCCATATCGAAATATTTCTTTGCTGTTTCCTGCATATCCCGTACCGTTAGTGCCGCTACTTTTTTCGAATAAGTATAAATCCAATTTGGGTCATCACGCTCAATCCATGACTGAGTCAACCCATCAAGCCAATGATCATTTTCTTTCATTTGATCTTCATTTTGTTTCTTCAGCGTTTCTTTCACTTTATCAAGATCTTTTTGTTCAACACCGTTTTCTTTGGCATTTTTAATAATATCAAATAATGCGGCCGTAAGCTTATCTACATTTTCAGGTCCGCAGGGAAACGTTACGTTTATGACGTAATGATTATAGGGCCGGTTAATGATTGCTCCACTCATTCCGCCGCCATAAATGCCACTCATTTCTTCTCTTAATTTTTCAATAATTTTTATATTTAGTACTTGCGTTAAAGCACTTAATTTTAAATTTTCATCCTGTGAATATTTTGCGTCACCGGTAAAAATAATTTTTACCATGCTTTGTTTTGCGGCTCCTTTGTATACAACAGCCTGAACTACTCCCTTTACTGGCCTAAGGCCAACATCCGTAAATTTGTTTTCTTTTTCTTTTGTTGGAAGACTGCCGAGATACAGTTCCATCAAGGGTTTCATTTTTGTAATATCAACATTACCAACAAAAGTGAAGTGCCATCCATAAGCATTTCCATAAATCTCTTTATAAATATCAAGGCTGCGATCTAAAGAAATTTTATCAAAATCAGCCGCATCAGGAATCAACGGAGTCCAGGGGCTGTTATTAAATTCCATCCTCGCAACCGTATCAGCAAAATAACTATTTGGATTTGACTTCATATTTTTTAAAAATCCTTTTTGTGTATTTATATATGACATGAATAATTGTTCATCTTTTCTTGGTGAAGTAAAATAAAGATGAACTAACTGTAAAAAAGTTTCAAAATCCTTTACACTGCTTGTGCCCTGCATTCCTTCATCATCAGGATTTATGTAAGGTTGAACACTCACGGTTTTTCCTGCTAAATATTTCTGAAGATCTATGGCAGACATATCTTTCACGCCCATCGTCATTACAATGTTTGCTGCGTTTTCAGCATTCTCTTTATCAGCCAACCCATAATTTACTGAGCCGCCCAATCTCCACGAATCCATTTGTATATCATCATTTTTAAATTCAGTGGGTTTTATAGTTATTGTTATTCCATTGCTCAATGTAAGATCGGTTGTGCCCAATGTAGCGTCCTTTTTTTCGCTTGTTACTTTGCCTGGCGTTGGCATCTTATCCATAAGTGAACTTGCCGTGGCGTTCTCTGTATAAGGCTTCACCGGTAAATTGTGCGCATCCAAAATATAATTTACCAACTCATTATTTGATGGCAGTTGAGCGGCATTCTTTTCCGGTGCAAGCATCAAAGCAAATTTTCCCTGCGGGGAATCCATCTTTTTTGCCAAAGCATTTACGTCCTCCAGTTTAATTGTCGGCATTATTTGTTTTACAAAATCATAACGGTTAGCAATACCCACAATTGGCGTTGCGGTTAAAAAATTATTTATGTAATCTTGTACAAGCCGTGCGGACTCTGTTTTATTTCTATCATCGTACGCGGTCTTAAGCTCATTAAGTAAACTGCTTTTTGCTCTTTCTAATTCACTAGGTAAAAAACCATATTTTCTTACGCGCTCGTTGGTAATTACCAAAGAATCTATTGCGTCTTTTACGGGCTTATCTCCAGCTACAGCGATGGAAATAAATGCGCGATATCCTCTTATGAAATTGTTGAAAGACGTATTTCCAAATAAAAATGGCGGATCTGCGAGCTGGCTTAATTCCGCGAGCCTTGCATTAATAAGTGTATTGAACAAGCCTTCCACAATACCCTGCTTATAATCATTCCAGGTATTCACCGGTTTTGCTTTTTCAAAATAATTAAATATCTGTAAAATATTAATGGTTTGTTCTTTATCGGTAAGCACCATCCCCATATTTTGTTTCCTTTCCGCAACGGCAATTATTGCCGGCCTTGGTGTTTCATTTACAGGATTTTTAAAATGACTAAAATGTTTGATGATTTCTTTTTCTGCTGCGGCCGGATCAATATCGCCGACAACGATAACCGCCATCAGGTCTGGCCTGTACCATGTTTTATAAAACCTTGAAAGCGAAGAGGCATTAAAATTTTGTATGATGCTATCCTTGCCGATCGGCAACCTTGTAGCATATGCGGATCCATTAAATAATTCGGGGAAATATTTATTGCGCATGCGTTCATTAGCTCCTTTGCCCAATCTCGACTCTTCTAATACAACGCCACGCTCTTTATTTATTTCAGTTGTATCAAGCGAGGCATTTCCCGCCCAATCTTCAAGAATAGTAAAGCCTTTATCCACTTTCACAGGATCGTCTGAGGGAATGGGAAGTATGTAAACGGTTTCATCAAAGCCAGTATACGCATTTAAGTCAGCGCCAAATTGCACGCCGATTGATTGCAAATAACTTACCAGCTCATTTTTTTTAAAATGAGTAGAGCCGTTAAAATTCATGTGCTCCATCATATGCGCAAGCCCTTGCTGGTCGGGTTGCTCCAGCACTGAACCTGCATTAACCACAAGACGAAGCTGAATTTTCTTTTCAGGCTTGGTGTTTTTTCTTATATAATAAGTGAGGCCGTTTGCAAGCTTTCCCGCTTTTACATTTGGATCTGCGGGAAGTTTTTTATTAAGATCAAACTGCGAAAATGCAGGTAGTTGAAAAAATAAAAATAAAGGCAACGTCATCAAACGGCAAAAGAAAAATAAATTTTTCATACAATTATTTTGAAATGATTAAGTCGTTAAAAATACGGTATCTGGCAAAAGAATTGAAATGGTTTTTTTACGAAAGGGAGAAAAATGAAAACTAATCTGCGTTATAAGGCGCGTCGTACTAACGCCACTTCCTGAAAGAATCGGCTGCTTCAAGGCTTGGAATAACATGATTTCCTGCAAAAAGATAATTTGAGTTGAATTGATGATATCATGCTCAAGTACGATCTATACAGTGACGGTACAAGAACTTTAAGCGAAATTAAATCTGTACCAAAATGCCGGTAAATTAAGAAGACAAAATACTGATGGCTGTTAAATATAATTTACAAAAGAAGTGAGGTCATATCTCAATAATCATCTCTTACAGGGATGATAGACAAGATCTTTATTCAAATAAGAGAAAGTATTTGAAAAGCAAAAAAAATGAAAATATTATTTTGTATAATGACAAATATTGAACGAAACTTTTTTCCGAATATTTCTATACAAAAAGCATTATTTCTCTTCTACAACTTCCTTCAATTTTTTTAGCACAGCTTTCCAGTTATCAGTTACATGTTCCTTTTCTTTTTCAGATTGAACATTGTCTTGCGTAATCGATACAACAGTTTGCTCATTCTTTCCTGACAATTCGTAAGTCACCACGATATAATTTTCGGGCTTATCTTCTTTACCGCTCATCGAACTCCAGTAAGTACTTTGAAATATTTTTTCTGGCTCAATTTTCTTTATAAAGCCTTTATCATGATAATCTTTACCGTTATAATTTCCCTGGTAAGTTATCGGGCTTCCCACTTTCCAGTCAGTGGAAACGTTTGTTCCCATAAGGTATTTTTTTATGATAGATGGAGTTGTAATTGCCTTCCATATTTTCGCTGGTGTGGCATTTATACTTTCAGATGCTTTTGCTTTCAATGATGTTTTCATAATTAAATTCTTACAAATTATTAATACAACTATAAACTAAATACCAAATATTATACCATTCACCAGTACAACAAAATCAATTTTTATTTGTAAATAGATTTTTAATAAAAAGGTTTCACCGCCTGGTTAAATATTGAATTACCTGTTTCAAATTTTAAATTTGTTCAAAAGCTTGGTGGCGTAAAAAAGAAAAGCGTGCTTAGTTTTATTGGAAATGTATTGCTTGTAAAAAATAATCTGCCAAAAGGGCGAAGAGCCGAAAATGATTGACTTTACATTTGAAAGAAAAAGCACCTCTTTGTTTTTAAATTTTGTATGGGGTACGATATTTACAGGAATTTTAAAAACTATTGGACTTCCTCCTACTTTTGGAAATAAAAAATATTAAAAATATCCTACGCCTGGCAATATTATTTTCACCAATTTTATTACAGGTAGTTTTTTCAAACCTGTCATTC
>JBDTKB010000210.1:0-11390 GCA_039935555.1 Ginsengibacter sp.
CTTCATCATAAATGTCAGACTCTTTCAATGAATGAAATGCTTTTTCAAAATAGGGAATTGCTTTGCTGTAATTTTTTTGCATGGTAAGTATGGAACCCATATCTCCGTAAGCCTGGTATATATTTAAAGGCTGCTTTGATGAATCTGCAATATTCCTTGCCTGTTCGTTTAATTTTTCTGCTTCCTGAAATTTATCCTGGCTTGCCAAAGCCAACGCAGCTCTTGATAAGCTGCTTGCTTCTATGCCCTTGTCTCCAATTTCCTTCCCTAATATGGCAGCCTTTATTCCAAAATCATATTCCTTCTTAAAATCATTTATCCCCGAGTACAATGAAGATAAATTGGCATAACTATACGCCAATACATTTTTCAGGTTTAGCTTTTTTGCGATACCAATGGCTTTTAGATAAGACTGTTCTGCTCTTTTGCTGTCATCCAGGCTGGAATACGTGATAGCTATGTTGAGATAAATAAATGCCTGTCCTTCTTCATCATTAATCTGCTCAGCAACCTTCAAAGCACTTTGATAGTTTATTAATGCCTGCGGATAATCTGATTGCTGCTGAAATACTATTGCATCATTTTGAAGTATGGTAAGAAGCAAAGATTTATCGTTTTGGAGCGTGGCAATTTCAATTGCTTTTTTATAAAACGTATGCGATGTATCAAACTTGTTTTGCATTGAATACATCATCCCATAACAGTCATACATTTTTCCAAGAGATACTGAATCTGTTATATTTAAAAGAACTCGCCTGGCAGCATCAAGATTTTCTTTAGCTATTGCAAATTCACCGGCAAAACAATAATCACCTGCAAGGCTTATTCTTGCAGCAGCTTCCCCTTTTTTATAATTATTTTTTTTTGCTTCTTCAATTATGTTTCTGGCAAAAGCCATTGCTGAATCAAGATTACCATTACCTAATACCCGGAGTTTTACAATCTTTAAATTAATTCTTTGTGTATCTGAGGTGGCTTTCCCAATGAGCTCGTTAAGGCTATCAATTTTATTCGTTTGAGAATGGGTATTTAGGCACACGCAAAAAAGCAAAAGGCATACTATTAAATATTTCATACGCAATTTTTTTGTTATTTAGCATTCACTTATTTACCGAATAAATTTATTTTCATTTTTCACGCAACCGGTAATTGAATAATAAATATTGTCCCTTCACCCTCTTTCGTTTCCAACTTTATAGTCCCCCCATGTGCTTTAATAATATCATAGCTTATCTGAATCACGGATTTAAATGGATTTATGGATGTCACGGATTTCATATTATATTTTTTTAACGAGTCATGTCCTTATTCTGTGCAATCCTTTAATCTTATTAATCCGTGATTCAGACAACTGGTAATTGAATTAAAAACATTGTTCCTTCACCTTCCATACTTTCCACTTTTATATCTCCGCCATGTGCTTTAATAATATCATAGCTCAAACTCAAGCCTAATCCAGTTCCCTGCCCTGTTGGCTTGGTTGTAAAGAAGGGTTGAAATATTCGGTCAATGACATTTTGCGATATTCCTTTACCATTGTCTTTTACAATAATTTCTATATTATCTTTTAGATTTCTTGTGATTACAGAAACGGCAGGCCGGTAAGCTGCCTGTCCGGCAGGCAGGCTTTCTTCAGTATTTTTTCTCCTCTCATTTACTGCATAAAACGCATTGTTATATAAATTTAATAATACCCTGCCAATATCTTGTGTAACCAGGTTTACCTTACCAATACTTTCATCAAAATCTCCCTTAAAATCCGCGTTAAAACTTTTGTCTTTTGCGCGTAGGCCATGATAGCTCAGTCGCAAATATTCATCGCATAAAGAATTTATATCTATGGCTTCTTTTTGCGAAGAACCACTCCTGGAATGTTGAAGCATATTTTTTACAATAGCATCTGCGCGCCTGCCATGGTGATTTATTTTTTCTTCATTTTCTTTGATATTTATTGCGATTGATTTTGCCTCTTTATAATTTGCCCTATCAATTTCGTCATTCAACTCACCGACTAATTCTTTATTTACTTCAGAAAAATTGTTTACAAAATTTAAAGGGTTTTGAATTTCATGAGCGATGCCAGCAGTCAGTTCACCAAGCGACGCCATTTTTTCTGATTGTATCAATTGCGCTTGTGTTATTTTCAATTGCGTTAACGTACTCTGAATTTCAGTCTTTTGCTTTTCAAGGATTTGGTTAGCTTTCTGTTTATTTCGAAAGGCGAACCATGAACCTCCGGCAAGCACCAACATAAGCACTAATCCGCCCACCAACAACAACTGGCTTGTTTTTGTTTCTGCATTTTTTTTAGCCTGAAGAGCATCTGCTATCTCTTGCCTTTTTTGAAAAGTATAATTCATACTAAGCTCTGTCGCCTTTTTAATATTATCCCTGCTTCTTACTGAATCTTCAATTTCGGCATATTTCTTAAAGGAGGTTAAAGCTTTATTATAATTATTAGTTTGTTCATAGCATTCTGATAATTCCTCATAAGAGTTACCAATATCGGCTTCAAAGCCATTTGTTTCATTCAGTGATTTAAATGCTTTTTCATAAAACGGGATCGCTTCGGCGTATCTTTTTTGAAGTTTTAAAATACTTCCCATCGATGAATATCCCTGGTAAATGTTTAAAGGTTGTGCTGAAGAGTCCGCCTTTAAAATAGCCAGCCTGCTTAAATTTTCAGCGTCAGCAAATTTGTTGGTGTTGGCAAGGCAAACTGCCGCTTTTGCCATACTTGCAGCTTGTGTTCCCTGGTCGCCGGTTTTCCCTGCAAGGGTCGCCGCTTTCATTGCAAATTCGTAGCCTTCCTGCCATTTTTGCTTACCTATATAAAGACTGGAAAGGTTAGTATATGCATACAGCTCAACATCCTTGAGGCCGTGTTTTTCAGCAAGCATAATTGATTTTCTATAGGCTTGTTCACCTTTTAAAGAATCGCGTATAAGCGTGTACGTTATACCCATGTTCACCAGCGTGTAAGCCTGTGTCGGTTCATCTTTATTTGCCTCAGCAAGTGATAAAGCGCGTTGCTGATAATATAAAGCTTGTGCAAAATTAGAAAGCTGTTGAAAGCCTATGGCAATATTGGAATAACTCGTTGCAAGGGCAGTTTTGTTATTATTTCTTTCATTAATTCCTATTGCCTTTTCATAAAACTGGATGGATGTATCGTACTTACTTTGCATACCATACATCATTCCATAGTTCGAGTATACATCTGCAAAGTCGGCGGAGTCTTTTGAGGGCTTTATAAAAGTTTTCAAGAAACTTAAATTTTCTTCCGCGCTCTTATAATCGCCTTTGAAGCAATAACTCGTTACGAGGTTGTTTCTTAAGTTAACCTCTCCTTTGTAATAAGCTATTTTTTGCGCGTCAGCGAGTATCTTTTTATTTAGTTTTATCGATGAATCAATGTTTTCATTTCTTAGAAATTTTATTTTTTTTACATAAAGATTGATGCGCGCAGTATCACTGGTAGCTTTATTGATCAGCGTGTTTAAACTATCAATTTTTTTTGTTTGCGAATTGCAGATACAAAAATTTGCTAAAAGAAAAGCAGTAAGTATAAACGTTTTCACTACCATAGTCCTGATTAAGTTTAAAAATGAAGTCTTTTATCGAAATACAATTGCAAAACTTTCGGTGCATACACTATTAATGTGTTTATTATTATCATCAAATGACAATCGTTTGTTGTGCAGTGTATGATAACAGGGAAAGCATCATGAAAATAAAAAATTTTGTCATATTAATGACAAATAATTGCATTTCGATATTCTTATTGAGTTAAATTGGCCGCCGGCGTTTCTTCTTTTTATAATATTTTATACATTTAATATTCAGTCCCGCCTCGATGAATTCTTCTTCGTCTCATTAATTTTTAAACTTTTAAATTTTCTGTAATGAAACAATTGAAGTTGTTAGCATCAGCCGCTATCGCAATGTTGATGCTATTTGCGCAGCAGTAATTTTTTCTTTTACCATTAAGTTTGAAAAGTAATTCACGACAAATTTTCAATCATGACAAATTGAATATCCTGGTGATAGATTTTAACCTATCTCCATTAAGATTTTAATTTTTATTGCCTTAGATGAGACACCAATTTTTTGTATCATCGCAATGCTATGTTTAGAACGAAGCTCATAAAATAATTACAGCATTTTCATTTTATTCAAAAAGGAACAGTATTTTAGTAAAATATTCTGCTGAAAGATCAACCACCTCTGCACGGGAAAGAATTAATAAATCTTTCACTTCCAAAATTTTTTTCATGAAATCATTTTCTCATTTCAAAAAAACCATTGCAATTCTTGGCATTATTATTTTTACCCAACTTACTTCCTGCGAAGTTATTCGGGTTACCAACGCCGATACCAGTTCAGGTAAATTGATATTAAAGGATAAAAAAGGCAATTCCGCAGACACATTCGTTACAACGTCAGGCAAAATCATTAAATGGAAAATTGAGACGCATACATTAAAATCTTTTCAGAGCATACCACCAAAAACAAGCGCTGAAAATTCAAGCGTATTCAAAAAGGAACCTCATAAAAAGTTTCTCTCAAAAACCTTTAAAGGAAAACTTGAAAAAACCAAAACCGTTCAGAAGGAGGAGTATAGCATATTGTGGGAAGACCAGGAACATAAACAGCACACGTATGATCCGCTAATTCAAGTTAATCCGAAATGATAAATATTTTCAAAGCCTTTTTAGACAAAAGTATTTTATGTCTTATAGGGCTTTTGTTTATAATTACTTTGAATGTTTTGGCGCAGGATCAAAAGTTTGCAGATAGCCTTACAAAAATTTACCATGAAGGAAAATTACCAGATACTGCAAAACTTGAAATACTTAGACAGTTATCTTTTAATGAAGTAAGCGACCTGAACTTATCTTTAACTTACGCGGAGGAATTGATAAGGTTGGCCAGGAAAGAAGGCAGCGACAAATATTTGTTTCATGGCTATTTTCAAAAAGGAAACAAAGAAAGAATATTAGGCAATTATCCGGAAGCTTTAGATGCCTACCTTAAAAGCGCGGACGTAGCGGAGAAAACGAAAGTTAGTGAGCGGATAGGAAGCGCATTCGGTGCTATTGCTGATGTTTATGCGAAAACCGGCAATTTTTCGAATGCAATGCTTTATTACCGCAAAGCAATTATTACCTTAAGAAATTCTCCTGATTCTTTATCGTTAGCGGCAGATATTTTGAATGCCGGGGAAGCCTTTCGTAATAATAACATTTTTGATTCAGCGCTTATATATTTTAAAGAATCTGGAAAAATATTTAAACAACTGGATTATCCGGCGGGTCAGGCCTATGCTATTGGAAATATGGGAATGGTTTACGCTAGTGCCGGCGAGGATAACCTGGCTGAAAAAAATATAAATGAGGCCATTAGTGTTTTGGAAGCATCCAAAGATTATGCTCCTATATGCGAATATCTTATTTCAATGTGTGAGATATATCAAAAAAATAATGACAACCAAAAGGCCCTAAACTATGCGCAAAGAAGCCTTACACTTGCAAAACAATATAATTTAAAAGAACAAATTAGTGTTGCGCATCTTAAACTTTCAGGATTGTATGAAAAGAGCTCCGAGCCTTACCAGGCGCTCAATCATTACAAAGATTACGTCATATACCGCGACAGTATCAGGAATATTGATTCCGTTCAGAAAATGGGTTCTTTGATTAAGAACTTTGAAGTTGCGCAAAAACAGTCAGAAGTAAATTTGCTTAAACGCCAGAAAAATTTGCAGCGGGCATTACTGTTTGCGGCAGTTTTCGTGCTGGTTATTATTTTAGTTTTGGCTATTATTTTATTCAAAAACAACCGGCAAAAGCAAAAGGCCTTCATGCTGCTGAGCAAAGCAAAAGCAATTACAGAAGATCAGCGTGACCAGACAAACAAAGCGCTGGAAAAATTGAAGAGGACACAAGCTCATCTCGTTCAGTCTGAGAAGATGGCGTCGCTCGGCGAACTAACGGCAGGCATAGCCCACGAAATACAAAACCCGCTAAATTTTGTCAATAATTTTTCTGAGGTCAATACCGAACTTATAACAGAATTGCAGGAGGAGAATAAGAAAGGAAATACTGATGCCGTAAACGCGATATCTGAAGAAATTTTTAAAAACGAAGAGAAGATCAGCCATCATGGAAAGAGAGCAGATGCAATAGTAAAAGGGATGCTGGAGCACAGCAGGAGTCATGCACCCGAAAAGAAACTTACGGACATTAATGCGCTGACGGCTGAATATTTCCGTTTGAGTTATCATGGTTTAAGGGCAAAGGACAAATCTTTCAATGCAGAAATGCGCACCGATTTTGATCCCGAAGCCGGCGAGATAAATATTGTGCCCCAGGAACTAGGACGCGTGATCCTCAACCTGGTGAATAATGCTTTTTATGCAGTATCATCCACGAGTAAAGAAGCGCCCGAAAACTTTAGCCCAACCGTAACCGTTAGTACGAAAAAAATAAATGACCAGGTATTAATTTCTGTGAAGGATAATGGCACTGGCATGTCGCCCCAGGTGAAAGAAAAAATATTTCAACCCTTTTTTACTACAAAAGATCCGGGCCTCGGAACCGGGCTGGGCCTATCTATAAGCTACGATATTGTAAAAGCCCACGGCGGCGAAATCAAGGTTGAAAGCGAAATGGGCGTTGGCAGTGAGTTTACAATAATACTGCCTATAGATACTGATTAAGGAATGACATGTTCTTAATCAATGTAAGAACATTTGTTTTATGAAAATTTCTAAAATGTGTCTAAATATTTCACTAATCAACTTCAAATTTTGTTATTGAAAAATATCATGATGCAATCTATCCTTTGTAACCTCTTTCCACGAATTACAACCAGCAAGGCCCATTGTTAAATCGATGTCGGCAAGTAAATTACTTACAACTTCTTTTACACCCTGCTCGCCTGCAAGAGCAAGACCATATGCGTAAGGGCGCCCAAGCAAAACAGCATTAGCACCTAAAGCCATCGCTTTAAACACATCCGCACCACGTCGGATGCCGCTGTCGAAAAGAATGGTGGTTTTATCTTTAACCGCATCAGCAATGCCCTGTAGCGTATCAATAGCGCCAATTGCCCCGTCCAGTTGGCGACCTCCATGGTTGGAAACAATAATTCCATCAGCACCGTGATCAATTGCTTTTTTTGCATCGGCAGGGTGTTGAATTCCTTTAACTATTACCGGAAGTTTAGTGCACGTTCTTATAACAGCAAGATCATCCCACGTAGACGTAGGATTGGAAAAACAATTCGCAAAGTGCATCATGGTCCTCATTTTATCTTTTGACGGATCGCCAACTTCCGATAGAAAAACGGGATCGGAAAAATAATTTGCAAGGCCCTCATTATATAAAAAAGGCAGATAGGCATTTTGAATATCACGTTCGCGCCACGCAAATAATCTTGTATCTAACGTAACAACGATAGCACTATAACCAGCCCTTTCGGCACGGCCAATAATGCTGCGGGTAAAATCATTATTGCGTCCCCAATATAATTGAAACCAATGCGGATGCTCGCCGTGTACAGCTCCAATCTCCTCAATAGTTTTCGAAGAGACTGTACTAACTACCTGGGGTACACGTAATAATTTCGCTGCCCGGGCCACAGCAACTTCAGCTTCAGGATGTGCAATAGACAAGACTCCAACAGGCGCCAATAATAATGGTGTTGGAAATTGTACGCCAAATAATTCAACAGCAATGCTGCGCTTCGATACATCACCCATCATCCTCGGAATTATTTGCCAGCGATTAAAAGCATTTTTATTATTTTGCGCAGTTGTTTCTGCGCCGGCGCTTCCTGCGATGTATCCAAAGGCTTCCGGCTTCATTTCTTCCCCTGCCTTTTTTTCAAGCTCTTCAAATGATACGGGTAGTTGCAGTTTTATATTTTGAGTTCCAGCGAAATATATCTGCAATTGATATTGCATTGCCCCTGATAATTCGGGGATGGTGTTTGTATCCATATTGTAAGATTTACTTATTATGGCAGTTTTCTTTTTTCGTGTATTAGTTCCGCAATTTATGAAAAAATAACTGGCAGTCTTTCTCACTTATTTCACTAACAAGCGTTGATTTTTTGTTCAGATTTAAATGTTTCAAAAGTATATTCAATAAATTAAAAATTTATCGATAAAAAAAATATTACATGTGGAATTTTGAATACAAATGCAGGAATAGTGTTATTTTTCTTTCATAAATAAAGAAAGAAATGGGAAAAGGCCCCAAGCGTTTAGTCATGATCGTTATACTACTTGTCTTGTCGTGGGTAGTGCATTATGCGTGGATATCTTTCCCAATTATAAGTGGTTATAATGCTAAACAAATGTGCTCTTGCGTATTTGTTTCAGGTAGAGATCAAAAGGCTATTGACACGTCTGATCTCGGTGAATTTCCTTTAAACGTTGCATCCAACAAAGTAAACTTTACAGATTCATCTGTAACTGCAACGGTGTTAGGGATGGCAATGCAAAACGCAATTTATCGAAAAGGAATTGGTTGTACGCTCATTAATGACATTACTGAAGAAAAACTCCGTTCACAAGTGTTCGTTATACCTGCGCCGCCAGCCGTGAATACCGATTCCATTGCGTGGCCCTCAGGCGATAAAATTACTGATAGTATTTCGCCACGTATAGATAAAAATAAATTGGAGGCTGCTATAGCTGCGGCTTTTACCGAACCACATGCAGGTAAAAAGCAAAGGACAAGGGCTGTTTTAATAGTATATGACGGACAGATTGTGGGCGAAAAATATGCGCCCGGTTTTAATAAGAATATGAAGATGTATGGATGGTCGATGGCTAAAAGTTTTACCGGCGCAATGATTGGCATATTAGTAAAGGAAAATAAATTAGACATTATGAAGCCTGCGCCTGTTGAGGAATGGAGCAAGCCAACCGATCCGCGCCATGCAATAACCATCCAAAATTTATTACAACAAACAAGTGGCCTGGATTTCCAGGAAGTGTATACAAAATCAAGCGATGTTACGAGAATGTTGTTCCAAAAAGGTGACATGGCAGCCTATGCTGCTTCTCATACTTTAGTGCACAAGCCCGGAACGGTTTTCAATTATTCAAGTGGCAATAGTAATATCCTCGCGCGGATTATACGGCAAACTGTTGGACAAAATGATTACCCCGCTTTTCCTTTTACGTCATTATTTTATAAGATTGGAATGTATGAAACTAACATGGAGCCTGATGCGTCCGGTACCTACGTAGGTTCTTCTTATGTAAATGCAACCGCGAGAGATTATGCCCGCTTTGGATTATTGTATTGCAACAACGGTGTTTGGAATGGCGAGCAGATTTTACCAGCAGACTGGGTCAGGCAAACAACAGCACCATTTACGGCTGATCCATTGAAACATTATGGTTATCAATTTTGGCTAAGTGGTTTTGACAAAGACAATTCCGCGAAAAGAAAATATCCGGACGTTCCGTCTGATATGTTTTATTGTGACGGCTTTGGCTTTGAGATGGTCTATATTATTCCTTCCAAAAAATTAGTAGTGGTTCGCCTTGGCTTAACACTTGACCGATCTTTTGACGAAAATGACTTTTTGAAAAGTATACTGGTTGCAATTGATAACAATTAGAAATAATTTCCCTTTCAATGATTAGATGCGATTTGCACTACTGTTTCAAAAACGCAACGATTTTATCTCTTTCTGTATCCGTTAGAAGCGCCCTGCTTTGCATGTGCATTCCTACAGTTTCCCATTGCTCCGGGGAAAAAGTTGAGGGTGATGGGGTGTTATGACATCTCTGGCAATTCTCACCCCATAATTGAGCGCCGGATTTCATCGTTATTTTTTGGCTGGCAGTGCAACTGTTTAATAGCACAATCATTGACCCGATTACGAGAATGAGCAAGCTTAAAACAGTGAGTTTCTTGTTATTTATAATTTTCATTGCCCGTAATTTTTAAAGTTGTATACTAAATTGGATGTAGGTGGAATTGGATTTAGTGACCTCGCCCGTATTTCCTCCTAAATTCGAACTGACGGTGTTAGTCCCTTTAATTGCTTCGTAAGAACATCTTACTACTGTGCGCCAGTTGATCCAATAATTCAAGCTTAAAGCCAAAGAATTATCTTTTGTTCCCCAAAGTGAATTAGATGGCGTTGTGTAATTGCCGTATCGCGCAGCCAGCTCAAAGTTTTTTACAATATTGTTTTTGGAAAACATGGGTCTTACTGCCGCCATAATATAACCCGTCTTTGTGTGATTATTAAAAGTATAGCTGCTGGAATCAACAGGATTTATATAGTCTGCTTGGTCTAATTTCGCCTCACTGTATTGACCTTTAATATTAACCTGCAAAGGTGAGAAATTTTCCACCAGGTTTAGATCCAACGCAAATAAATTAGCATTGGCATTTTGAAATTTAGTTCCGGCATCACCAACCTTTCCGGTCATTATTGAGGCGCCTAATTCCAGTGATGAATTTGAAAGTGGCAACCAGCCTATTCTGCCGGTAAATGTTTTATTTCTGTTATTATCCGTTATGCCTACAAATTGGGCAGTGCCGTCGGGTTGAAGTTGCATTCCATTAGAAATGGCAAAATCATAACTCCATTTCATCGTTCCTGCCTGAAGTCCCCCTTCCACTTCTACTGCAAAATCTGATGACTCAGGAATTCCTTCCGGATCCGAAGCCAACTTGTTGATCCAACCAGCCGCCAATCGTTTGTTGTAGGCGCCGAACGGTAATACCAAGTAGCCACCCCTAAGTATTATTCCCGGAGTTGCATAATAAGAAACTGCCGCCCAGTTAACGCCCAGTCCATCAGCGCTAAAAGATGGTTCAAATTCAAGAAGGAATTTTTTACCGTGTCTCCAAAGTAGCATAGGACTAAATTCAAAATGATCAGCATCTCCCACGCTGTTGGTTTTAGAAACTTCAGATGAACCGTTGAAAGTAACGGTAGTTTTATTACTTACATAGCCAACAGTTAACAACCCCACAATCATGAGGTGTGAATCTCCGGGCTTAGTATAATTGGCAGCCTGCTCAAGGCTATTTACCCTATCAAGTAATGCTGAGTCAGCTACTGTTGTCTGGTTTTGCGCTCTCGTAGTGGTTGAAAGCAACAGAAAAAGGCAAACCACCAATAATCGCTGAATTTGTCTGGTTAAAATGTTCATAACAATAAGATATAGTGCGTGAATTTTATAGTTATTATTTCCTGGCAAGCGTCCTCATGTAGTTAATTACCGCCCATCTTTGATCAACTGTTAACACTGCTTTAAATGGCGGCATCGCCGTATGGCCATGACCTTCTGAAATTTTATAATACAAGGTTCCATCAGATTCTGCCTGCACCGCTGCGGAAGTGTGATC
>JBDTKB010000211.1:0-5753 GCA_039935555.1 Ginsengibacter sp.
TCGGTGACAAAATTTCCGTTTTTTTGCCTTATCACTAATAACCCGGGATAGTCTCGATTTTTTCTTTGAATACTATACATTACAGTTTGCCCCGGAAGAAACTTATTACTAAAAACTTCTTGCAAAAAATTATTTGATAAAAACTCCTTTGTATTTTTTCCTTCCGAAATATGTAGCTGCAACATGTACAAAACGGGATCGATAATTCCCTGATCACCAAATTTTTTATTTATTAATTGAGTAATATTCTCTTTTAAAATTGAATCGCTTTTTTTGCGCATCAGGTATTCCGCACACGAGGCAAACACTTTTGAATCCGTTGTATTGTACAGTAATTGTTTTACCTGCTCCAAAAATACTGATGGATAATTTGCATAAGCGAGTTCCAGCAATACTTTTTGAAAATCGATGCTTCTTTTATCTATATTATTAAATGCATAATGAATTTTTTCAGCACAAAAAGAAGATTGATAAAGTAACACTTCCATTGCTCCAAAAGCATCTTCCCAATTTTCTTCTGTAGAGTCAGTAAGTGGTATTGATAAGTTTTGATTAATGGAATATTTAATCAACCTTTCATACATTTTTGCCCTGGCACTAACGGTAGTATAAGATGTATAAAGAGGCGCATCGTATTGTGCAAAAGTTTGTAATGCACAAAAGGGAAAAACAAAAAAAATGAATAAATATTTTTTAGGCAAGATGAATGCGATTAAGCCCGCAAAGTTACTAATACAATTTTGTTGACAAGGTAATCTTAATGAAAGGTAATTAATTTAAGAAAAAAATAGACGAAGGCACTCAAAATGGAATCAGAATATTTGTTTGCAACTTTTACTATTAACCGAATAGAGGATGTAGATGAAATGACCTTGTTAGATGAGTCGGCAATTCCTCCTTTATGTGCTTTAAAAGATCACATTGACTTATATTCTCAAAAATTAGGATAAAGGTTATTTCACATCTAGTTTCAAATTCAATTCAACTAATTGTGAATCATCTATCGTAGAAGGCGCGTCGATCATAACATCCCTTCCACTATTGTTTTTTGGAAAGGCAATAAAATCACGAATAGATTCACTACCGCCTAAAATAGCGCAGAGCCTGTCGAAGCCAAAGGCGATACCACCATGCGGAGGAGCGCCATATTCAAAAGCTCCTAATAAAAATCCAAATTTATGCTGTGCTTCTTCCTTACTCATTCCCAGTGCGGCGAACATCTTTTCTTGTAATTCTCTTTGAAAAATTCTAATAGAACCGCCTCCAATTTCATTCCCATTCAAAACAATATCATAAGCATTTGCTTTAATTTTTGAATAAGGATGTTCTAAATATTTTTCTGCATTTTCTATTAAAGGGTTGTTATTGATCATTACTTCAATATCCTCTGGTTTAGGCGAAGTAAAAGGATGGTGGCGCGCTACCCAGCGATTGCCTTCTTCGTCATATTCAAATAAAGGAAAATCTGTTACCCATAACAATTTAAATTCTTCGGCTTTTCGCAATCCAAGTCTCTCGGCCATGTATAAACGCAGATCGCTGATCGCTTTTCTTGTTCGCTCTTCTTTTCCTGTAAGTATTAGAATAAGATCTCCCGGGCTTGCATTACAAAATTGTGCAAACGATTTTAGCTGGTCTGCATTAAAGAATTTGTCGAAGCTGCTTTTTAAAGTGCCATCAATATTAAATTTAATAAACGCAAGGCCGCCCATTCCTATTTGTGGCCTTTTTACCCATTCAATTAATTCATCGGTTTGCTTTCTTGAATATTCACTACATCCCGGAACGGCTATTGCTACAATAGTTTCGGCGTTATTAAAGACGGGAAATTCTGTATTGTCTAGTTCTTTAAATTTATTTTCACCTTCAACTTTTAAATTTGCGACTTTCATATTAAACCTGATATCAGGCTTATCATTTCCATAATTCCACATAGCCTCTTCCCAGGTCATCCTTTCTACCGGTGCCGCGTATTCGATATTTTTTACTTCCTTGAAAATATATTTTACTAACCCTTCAAACATATTTAAAATATCTTCCTGCTCAACAAACGCCATTTCACAATCTATTTGTGTAAACTCCGGTTGCCTGTCTGCGCGCAGGTCTTCATCGCGAAAGCATTTTACAATTTGATAATACCGGTCGTAACCGCTTACCATAAGCAGTTGTTTGAATGTTTGCGGGGATTGTGGCAATGCATAAAATTCGCCTGCATTCATGCGGCTAGGCACCACAAAATCCCGTGCACCTTCGGGAGTTGATTTGATTAAAAAAGGCGTTTCAATGTCAATAAAATTTTGCTGATGCAAGTAGTTTCTGGCAGCACGATTAACAGCATATCTTAATTCAATATTTTTTTTAACAGGATTTCTTCGTAGATCAAGAAAGCGATATTTCATTCTTATGTCATCGCCGCCATCGGTATCATCCTGGATGGTGAAAGGAGGCACGGCTGATTTATTAAGCACCTTAAATTCTGATACAAGAATTTCAATATCGCCGGTAGGAATATTTTTATTTTTATTACTTCGCTCATTCACCTTTCCATTTGCTGAGATAACAAATTCTCTCCCAAGCGGATTTTTATCCAATTGCTCCGTAAGTTTTTCATTGAATAACAATTGTGTAATTCCATAGCGATCTCTTAAATCTACAAACGTAATCTTGCCAAATTTCCGAATGGTTTGCACCCATCCTGCGAGGGTAACTTCTTTACTAATATCTGCGTTACTTAATTCACCACAAGTGTGTGTTCTGTACATGATTGTTTTGTTATACTATTTGAAGGGCTGCAAATATATAGCTTATCCGTTTTTTGGAGATAGAAAAAGACTGGTAAAAAGTAATAGAAACAAGAATTGCCCTTTTTATTTATTTTTTTTCAGAAAAAATTCGTTTTGATTTACCTGTTTCTTCTAGTCGCCGCTATTTCACACTTACCCGCACACCTTCACTATGGGCCGTAAATTCTGGCGCATACATACATTGTATTGTGGTAATGCCATTACTAAAATTGCCATTGTGTGTTACGAACATCGGGTATTCGAAAACGTAAGTTCCTTTATTTAAATAGCCAAAAAAGAAGTTAGTACTTACATCTTTTGTTGTTTCATAATAACCAAGGCCGTCCTGGTATTTATATTCGCTAATAACATTAGTTGGTTCCATGCAGGAGGCACGCATATCTTTCATGTGAACATATTCCATATCACGATCAACACGCAGTTCTATTCTTACTTTTACTTTATCACCTACATGAATTACATCGCCGTCTTTTACAGGCTGTAGAACCGGCCCACGATCGCTATTTTTTTCTATAAATAATTTTTTAGTAAGCTTTAATGGTGTTTCTGAAAAAGTTATTTTATCAAGGTTTTCAAAATATTGCCAGTAGACGGATCCCCAGGAAGATGATTGATTATTTGAATTATTTGCTGTTTGATTATGTGGAGAAGAAATGTCAACACTAATATTTCCCATTTCTGGCTTCACTTTATCGCCGTCAATTTTTCTTTTGAAGTAACCGGTTCCCGCTTCTTGTTTCTCATCTTTGCTGCTGACAGTTATATTACCCAATTTTATCGTCGCTGTTTTTTCTTCGGACAGCCAATCTGTTCCCTGTAGTAGCAATGCGTAGCAAGCCTCTGCAGTAGCTTTGGTGGTGTTCCAGTTGTTGGTTTGTTTGTTTTTTAATAACCACGTTTTAAGGTCATCAATTGTTTTTGAATCTTTTTCAATTTCAGAAAAGGCCTCAATCATCATTGCCTGCGATTCTATCGGTGCCTGGTACCACCAATAGCCTCCATTATTCCACTCTTTCCAATACATACCCAGCTCTTCATTATTAATAGAATTTTCTTTTAATGATTTGATGATTGCATTTGCAGTTGTTGCATCGCTGGTACGATTAAGTGACAATGCGATCATTGCCTGCATGTATTTACTTTGGCTGAGCCAATATTTTTTTGACTGCTCACGGTAATAGCTAAACGCAGTTTTCGTTTCTTTTGCGATCGGGTACTCGGGAAAGAAACTGCGCATGTATAAGTATTGAATAGCAATACTTGAAAGATTATTGTCCTTAAGATCGGATTTATACTTTATCAAATCATCATAGTCTTTCTTAAGCATTTTATCAAGATAAGGAACTGCTTTATCCAAAATGATTTTCAAATCGTTTAATTGAAAGGAAGGGAGCGCATTTAATTTTTTAAGATGACCAATTCCCGTTACAATATACTGCGTCATGTAACGATTATCTGGGCCGCCTTTAAACCATACAAACCCACCGTTAGGCGATTGCATGTCTGCTAATTTATCGAGTGTTGACTTGAGTTGAAGACTCATCTTTACCATATCAAAAAGTAGCGCAATATTCTTCTTTTGTTGTTGTTCATTTTGCGCTTGCAACACCCACGGTGTTTCCTGTAATAAAACAGATTTCAATTCTTCATTCTTTTGAAGATTGCTCAGTAATGCCGCGGTATCCGTCGTCTTCCATTTTTCAAAAACAGCTTTTATTTTAGGTGAAGTGTTTACAATTTTTGTTGCGATCGCATTGGCATAATAGCGATTTAAAGTTTGCTCCGCGCATTCGTAAGGGTATTCCATTAAATAAGGCAGAGCTTGTATTGCATACCATGCAGGATTAGTAGTGTATTCTACCGTTAGTCCGAAGTTGGTAAGCGTTTTGCTCTTTCCTGAATTAATTAATTTTTCAAATTTAAAATCTTTTATACCATTGCCGCGCATGGGCAAAGGCATTGTTTCTGTTACCAGCATTCGATTAGTAACCACAGGAATTGCGGCCTCTTCGCCATCACTTACATTACCTGCCTTTGCAACAATTCTGTAAACAACTGCGTCATTGAAATTTTCCGGAACGGTGATGTTGAATGTAACCAATGCACTTTGTCCGGCTGCTACTTTAAAAGTTTTTGAAGGAGCATTATTCGTAAACCAGCCATCAACGGGATTCATAGTTGTTGCATTCAACAATTGAAAATCTGCCTGTCCACTTACTTCCTTATCGCCAAGGTTTACAATTTTTGCACTGAATTCCATTTGGTCACCTTCTCTCAAAAACCTTGGTGCATTTGGCTGCACCATTAGATCCTTTTGTGTAATCACTGTTTTTGTTGCATAACCCATCGCAAGATCTTTTGTATGCGCTAAAGTCATTAATTTCCATTGCGTAAGCGCTTCTGGCATAGTAAAACTGAATTCAATATTTCCTGCAGTATCGGTTCTTAAGTCAGGAAAAAAGAAAACAGTTTCATTGAAGTTTTTACGGATTTGAATTTGGGATTGATCGAGATGCAAAGACAAGACCCCGGTATCTGGTCTTCCTTTTTCTTTTATTTTACTAACTAAAGAGGATTTACGGGAAGTAGTGACTACAACCATATCGTTTGTTGAAGCTTCTGGAGCATTGGGCGCAAGGCTGCTTACGCTACCTGTTAAATCTCTATTTCTTGAGAAATAGAGATTAATTTCTGGAAAATAATTTAATACATCATAATTCTTCTCTTTCTGCTGGATTATCGGCTCGTTCCAATATTTTTGAAAAGATTGAACAAAAGAAAAATTTTGATTAGCAATCCAGTCATTACTTCCTGAATAAGTTGGCCAAATATCTGGTGTGCTCCACGAATGGGGTTTAAACTGGTCCAATGATGCGTCATACATGGAAGCCAGCATTTCTGCAGCAACTTTTTCACCTTTATTTCCACTGATTTTCACTTTCCATTTTT
>JBDTKB010000212.1:0-3584 GCA_039935555.1 Ginsengibacter sp.
CGCACTGCTATCTATCCAGTTTTTTCCGCCAGGCCATCCTGCCACATTTGGAGGATAAAATAAAATTTGCCCAAGCGCCCTCTCAAATAATAATTGCGTTTCCGGCTTTTCAAGTTCCATCGGAATCATTCTTCGAATGCCAACCAATAGCTCAACCGGCGACTTAATATGGGTTCCAATATTTTGAGATTTAAAAAACCATTCACTGGTAAATATATCGGTCATTAACTTTTGCAGATCATATCCATTTTGATAAAAACGATTGGCTAACCATTCAACTTTGTCTGGCTCCGGCTTATCATTTACAAAATACCTGTACAGTTTTTGTGTTATAAATTTTGCGGTTGCTTTCTGTTCTAATAAAATATTAATAATATCATCTCCATCAAAATTTCCTGATTTCCCAAGAAAATCCTTGTTACCGTTATCGTGTAGGAAAGGCCTGTTTACAAATTCGCCTTGCAAATTAAATCCCCACCCTGTGAACGCCCTTGCCCCTTCCTTTACGTCTTCCTCTTTATAATTTCCACGGCCCATGGTAAAAAGTTCCATTACCTCCCTGGCAAAATTTTCGTTTGGGTGCTGTTTCTTATTTTGTTGATTGTTAAGAAAGGAAAGCATCGCAGGACTTTTGCTGACTTGCCGGAGAAGATCTCCGAAATTTCCTAAACTATTTTCGCGGATGATATTAATAAGTTGCTGCTGAAAAAAAATATTAATGACACGGCACGCAAAATGTCCGTGCCAAAACAAGCTCATTTTTTCCTTTAGCTGCGCATCACTGTTCACCATTTCATCTAACCACGTAAGGTTCAAATTTTTTAACTCGTCAACGGATTGTTTCCGCAGCATTTTTTTTTGGTCCTGGTTGAGCTTTTGTAACATGCCAACATCCTGAGTTCCTTTTGCCATTCCATCAAAAAGGTTTGTGGCAACACTAAAAGGCATAGGCTTTTTAGAAGATGTTTTAATTAGATCAGCATATAGATCACTTTGTGAAAAGCCAGGAAGCTCAGATAAAGTTTCAGCTTTGGGGCCAAATGATGCCCTCCAAAGTAAATGCTGATTTTTTAATTGATTGGAAGATGTTGACATTCAAACTAATTTGTGATTTAGCCTTGTAAAAGAAGCAAAATTTTTTACAAGGCAGAATTAAGACTTTCTGATAAAAAAAAGGTTTAATTCGCCGCAATTTATTTATAGAATGAGCGCTATTGGAAAATAATTACACTATTTGAGATAAATAGCGGGGAAAGCTAAAAGAAGAACAATATGTCATTTTTGGTATTTAACTTCCCGTTTAAGTGTAGAAAACTATTAAATGGTTGATAAGGCAAACTAATTATGCCGGCTGAGTTAAGATTATAGCCTTCGAATGAAAAGTTTTTAATAAAAAGTTGCTTTGAAATGCGGTGAAATGTAAACGAAAAAATTAAATAAATTTGAGTATTACTGGGCCACGATCTGACCTTTAGCCATATCCATATAAATAATTTTAGCACTACTTTCATTGTCTTGTAAGTCTGCAAAAAGGTTTTTCCTTACTTGCTGATCGTTTACAGCGGCAATTTCGCAGGCTTTATTAAAGTCGGCATGCATGCCATAGCTCTCTAAAACGCCGGGAATGTCTCTATACTCAGGAAAAGTAATATACTTTTTGACAAAGTAGAATGTTGTATTCTGTACAATTTTTGTATAGGCAGTGTAAAAATTTTCCATAACGTGTTATTTAATTGAGGTTAAGCTTTGATTATTATAAGTCCGAATTAATCTATTGTAAATTTGATGCCAGATTTCAGTCTGAGGTTTTTAGAAGATAGAGGAGGCTGTTAGAATTGTACAAAATCATATACGATTTCTAAAGCGAATTGGCTTTAATTGGAATAGTTGGACTTAGTAATTTTAATCGGTTTGCCTATTAAAAAGCATCAGGAAGATAGTGGAAATGGAATTCAGGGGATATTTGAATTATTCTTATTCTAAAATAAAAAGGATTATACAAGTAAACGTAATATGGATGTTTCAGGGGAATTGGGAGGAGAGGGAGATCATGTAAGTGGATGTAAAAGTAGTCTTTGTAATCTACAGATGCAAGCCTTTTTTGATAAATTTTTATTTTAATCTTTTAAATAATTGAGTATTCTCATATAAGTTTTGCTTAACGGGAAAACAACTTTTGCCAATGAATTCCTGTTGACGTTATTCTACATTTGATCATCAACCCATTTTATTTTAATGAACACATTTATATCTTTATTAAAATAATTGTTTAAAGAAATCTTTCATTTCATTCCAGGATCCTTTATCGGCCGCCTCATTATAAGCAATAGGCATATTAAATTTTTTGCCAATCTCGGTGGCGGCGGGGTTGGTGAATGCATGGGTTGCATTAGGATAATCTTTAAAAGTAAAAGCGACTCCAGCGGAATCCATTGATTTCTTAAAGGCTTTAACTGCCTCCTCTGTTACAAATTTATCTGCCTCCCCATGGCAAATTAATATTTTAGATTTCAATAGGTTTGAATTTACTGGTACGCCTCCAAGATCTCCATGAAAACTTACAATGCCTTTTAGATCAGCCCCCAATTTTGCCGCATTCAAAACAATAAATCCGCCAAAACAATAACCTATCGCAGCTACATTTGCTGTGTCAGTTTCCGGAAAACTTTTCAATTTCAGCAATGCTGCATCCACCATAGTTTTTGCAAGTGTGGGATCTTTATAATAAGGCGTTGCCATAGCTTGCGCCTCCTGGGGATTGGCGGCTATTTTTGCATCGCCATACATATCAACAGCCATCGCTACATATCCTAATTCGGCAAGTTGCTTTGCCCTCATCCTTGGGTAATCAGTCATGCCCCACCATTCGGGAATGACCAATATTGCGGGTCTCTTGGTCGTGTCGGCTGCGTTGTAAGAAACATATCCTTTATAATTTTTTCCTGCCACCGCATAACTAACGGCTTCCTCTTTTATTGATGCAGTGTTGGTTTTAATTGTATCAACGGAAGTTTTCTTTTCGGCGGTTTCAGAACTAGTGTTTTGTTGGTTACAGGAAACAATACCGATCAAACCGATGAACAAACTCATGGCCATTAATTTAATATTCATTTTAAAATGTTTTTTATACAAGACAAAATTAAATAGAAAATGTTCTGATAGAAAAATACTTAACCTTGAAAGATTGTTTTGCAGCGCTTCTTTGAAAATCAAGATGTCTTTCTTCAAGTTTTTGCAACAAAAATTATTTCAATAATATTCTTACAGATCAGTGAACTCCTTACATCATTCTATCCAAAACAAAAATGAAGGAAGTATACTTTTAAAAAAAAGATATGCCTTGCTTGTAAGATTTGCTCATCTGTCCATCCAAGTTGTTTTGTATAGTAACAACCCTGGCTGTTTTATGTGGTGAAGCTTGTATGCTGGAATTCCGTTGTGGTACGGTTTGCACAGGATGCGAATTACAAGTTCCCAAAGCGTAATATATAATTACGAATACTACGATGGTACTTAAGCATCCGCCACCAATTTTTTTAGCTCCCCAACCAGCTATTAAAGCTCTGACAAAGTTGTTCATTTTT
>JBDTKB010000213.1:0-4914 GCA_039935555.1 Ginsengibacter sp.
GAAATGCACCAGGCTGTGGTAGAAGTTGGAACAGATATTTGCCAAAATATAGACGAGGCATATGTAGATGTAGCAACGCTTCGCAAAACAATAAGCAGCATTGCTGATAGCCTTGGCTTATGGGTGGGCGCTGCAGGCACGCACCCTTTCAGCCATTGGGAAAGCCAGTTAATAACTGATCATGCGCGATATAGCGAAATTGTAAAGGAATTACAGGAAGCCGCCCGGAGCAATCTTATTTTTGGATTGCACGTACATGTGGGAATGGAAACAAGGGAACTGGCCATTCACATTGCCAATTCCGCACGTTATTTTTTACCTCACATTTATGCGCTCAGCACTAATTCGCCTTTTTGGGAAGGACGACTAACCGGCTATAAATCTTTTCGCACAAAAGTATTTGACAAGTTCCCACGCACAGGCATACCCGATTTTTTCGACAGCATTGAGGCCTATGATAATTATATAAAGCTTTTGGTAAAAACTAATTGCATAGACAATGCTAAAAAAATATGGTGGGATCTTCGCGTGCATCCATTTTTTAATACTGTTGAGTTCAGGATTTGCGATGTACCGATGACGGTGCAGGAAACCATAACAATCGCTGCGTTGTTCCAGGGAATATGTGCTAAGTTGTACAAGCTGCGCATGCAAAATCTAAATTTCATCATTTATCCCAGGGCCTTAATTAACGAAAACAAATGGCGTGCGGGCCGTTATGGTATAGAAGGAAGTATGATTGATTTTGGAAAAGAAATTGAAGTTAATACGCGCGTGCTTATTTATGAATTGCTGGATTTTATTGACGACGTGACAGGGCCGTTGGGCATACGTAACGCAATAAGTAATGTGCACCGCATGCTCGAAGAAGGCACGGGCGCAGATAGGCAGTTAAAGGTGTATGAAGAAACAAACAGCCTTCCAGCGGTTGTTGATTATATTCATTCTCAATTCTTATATGGCTTATAAAAAATTTCCTTAACTGACCGGGATATATTGCCCTACAGCGGTTTATAATCAGATCTGCATGCGTATAAATCGTTTTCATTTTCGAACTTATTCACTATTTTAAAAAATCGTTTCTTTAAAAATACTTTTAGAAAAGGTATAAGGGCTGAATATTTATTTATCTTTTATTTTGTATCACTGTACTCATTAAAGTAGGCGATTATTTTTAATTTCAGCACTTCAGAAAATTTGCAGTTAAGTCTCTACAATTTATTCTTAAAAAATCAGTTATAATGATATTAATACTACCATTTGTTAAATGCTGAATTATTAATGGCTGCGTTATAATAAATGCTTACAACATGCAAAATCAAAAAAAAACAGTCGTAATCATCAATGAGTTTCCTAAAATTATTTATGAAATCAATCCGTTGCTTCATCAGCCAAATGTAGACTTCGTTTTAGATGCAAGCGATTACCCTAAACCATTAGCATTATTAACTGTCGCCTTTCCAGACATTCTCATGCTTAATCTGAACTTATCTAAAAAAACTTCATCCGATGTCGCATGCTCAGAGTTACAAAATAACCCTGAAATAAACAGGGCAATGATCACCACAAATACACATGTATATTATATGAGCCTGTGCAGTACCTTTAAAACTGACTACTCTGTTAGTAACCAGATCGACCTGGAACTCTTGCCCCAGGTGGTAGAGCGCCAACAATTCAACTAAATTTACCACAAAGAAAGGATGCCGGCATATTAAATGTTTCCCGCGTTTTTTTTTCAAATCTTAAAATCGTAGTAAACTAACGGTCAGGTATAGTCGCAAAATAAACCATCTTCGGTTTATTGAAAACCGGCTTAAAAATCTGCTGTAGATTTTATCAAATGAATATTAAATCGGGCTAGTTCCTCTTTCAAACTGCCAGCATTTATTTTACAATGGCATGAATAATAAAATATATTAAACCACTCAGGAACGCGGCAACTGGTAAAGTCAACAGCCATGACATCCCAATTTTTGCGATTTCTTTAGAATTTGCGGTCTTATTAACCAGGCCAATACCGTAAATGCTACCAACCGAAACATGAGTTGTAGAAACCGGAACACCTATTTTGCTCGCAAAAATTACCAGGAGGCTTGTAACCATATTTGCAGTAAAACCCTGGCCATGATTAATTGCCGATATTTTTTTACTCATAGTATTCGCAACCCGACGCGCATTTAACAGGCCCCCGATAGCCATTGCAGTTGCGAGAATAAAAACATTCACTTCCATTTTAAAAAACTTACATACCAGCAACAATCCCAATAATTTTGGTGTATCATTCAAGCCCCTGGCAAAGCTCATTGCTGAGGCACTTACGTAATGCAGGTTATTAATCAGCGGTTGGAAATTAACGCCCAAAAATTTACCTACATATTGATTTTGACAATTTTCTGTTGAATCAATTGTTGTTTGTATAGTTTGAATGGAGATGGCTGCGTTCCCATGAATGGAAATAAGCGGCACAACCGTGGTTCCCACGCATGCACAAGATTGCTCTGTAATTCCTGCCGCTTTTCTTGCCGTGCTAAAGACTAAATACAACAGCCCGCTCAGTATCAACGCAATGACAGGACCAAGGATCAATGGAAGAAAAAATGTAGAGCCGAGCTTATCGAAATTGACTGCCATGCCTACCGCCACAAAACCTGCACCAACCAAAGCACCGACAAGCCCGTGCGTTGTGGATATTGGGAAACCAAGCCTTGTTGCAAGCAACACCGTTATGCCTGCGGACAAGGCGACCGCCAGCATGAAATCAGCCGATTGAATAATTGCATCTGGTACGAGACCCTTACCCGAGAAGTTTTTAATAAGCTGTGCCGCAAAGAAATAGGAACAAACTGATCCGGCAAAAGTAGCTACAGTTGCTAAAATAAGCGCTGGTTTATACGCCAGCGTTCCACTTCCCCACAAGGTAGCAACACCTTTAAAATTATCATTAGCACCATTGGAATAGGTTACTAATATTACGGCAATAAATAGCAGGATCAGAAGCATTGATTTGTTTAAAATTTTTAAAAAAATTGTAAATTCCTTAACATAAGTACGATTTAAAAGTAAGTACCGATTGCCTCCTATAGTTTTTATTGTATTGAGGGATTATCCTGCGTAACATTTTCATTATTTCAATAAGAGATGCTGTGGACGCAGGTTGAATGAAAGCGAAATAATTTGGGGAAAAAATATAAGTTGTAGGTAAAAATGAAACCAACTTCTTATTGCTTTAATTTTAAAATATTATAAAAAATACGAGATAAAAAGCCATAAACATTTTTGTTTTGGACACTTTGTTCACCAAAGCAATTTTTATATTTTAGCAGCAATATTTACTTTCTTCAACTTACTAATATGACACACGAAAACAATAAAACATTCTTTGCACCGCAACTTTTTATAAACAATGGAGTTACGGATATATCATTTTATGCAAAAGCATTTGGTGCTTCCCAAAACCTATGTTTTACCAACGACGACGGCAGTATTCACGTTGCAGAGCTTTCAATAGATGGAGCCATATTTCACTTGCATGAAGTAACAAAATCAAATTTTTTTTCTCCTGATAAACACCAGGGAACAACCACAATTATTGGATTATTTGTGCAGGATGTAAGTGCCGTAATGGAGCGCGCGATAGAGGCAGGCGCCACCGAAATAAGCGCCACTACAGATTATGACTACGGTTACCGCCAGGGCGAAATTAAAGATCCGTTCGGGCATCATTGGTTGATAGAGAAAAAAATCTGACAGTAGAATAATTTTTCATCCGCCAGGTTTCCCAACTGTAAAAAGAGCCAAAATTTCTAAGTTGAAATTTTGGCTCTTTCTTTATAAGATGTCTTTTTTTATTCGCTTACATTAAAAGCGATATTTTTATTGACCGCCCATCTGCATAGCATCCTGCGTCCCGGAACCTTTTGTGTTTTTACGTTTGAAAAGCGACATATCCATTTTGCCAAACCGGTAAGAAAAAGTAAGTCTTAATAATTGGGGATTATTCAGACGATAGTAATCCTGGTAAAATATTCCGGGACTTGTTGAAATTTGTTCATTACTTCTTGTTCTGAAAATATCACTTATACCAAGAGAAACTGATGCCGCCTGGTTTTTTAGGAATGCTTTTCTTACGGCAAGATCAGCAGACCAGGAAGATTTGATATACCCTTGTGAAGAACTTTGCGCCTGCATTCCCGGAGGGCCCATCATGCCCTGGTTTTGACTAACAGGAAGGTTTGTTTTGCTTTGATAGTTTCCTGAAAGTTGTATCGTAAAATTCTTCTTGAGCTTAAAGTTATTATTCAGTTTTCCAAACCAACTTACAATGGCATCCTGTGTTCCTGCATTCGGTACATTGCTGGTATTAATTTTAGAATTATATACATTGATATTTGTAGTTACATCCCACCATTTTTTAATATTATTCACTGAAGTTATTTCAGCGCCATAGCTATAACTCGATTCAGCATTTATATAACTATTTACTAAAAGATTTTGATTGTTGAGCCGCTCTGTATCAAGATACCTGGTAATAAGATTGGTGCTGTGCTTATAATAAATTGAGAACAACAGGTTGTCATTGTTCTTAAAAGTTTTGCTGTAAGAAAATTCAAGTGAGTTCGTAAATTCAGGAACCAGGTTGGGATTACCTTTTGTTATGTTTAAGCTGTCGCTAAAGTCATAATAAGGAATCAATTGGAAGAAATTTGGACGGTTGATTCTTCTTGAATAATTTATTTGCAACTCCTGGCTTTTCTGAAGTTTTTCACTTAGAAAAACGGAAGGGAACAAACTAACGGGGTATGAATTTTTAAACGATTGACCGGTATTAGTTAATGCACCATCGTAATTACTTCTCTCTGCACGTAGCCCAAGCTGGTAGCCGAAATTTTTTCCAATAGCGCTGGTTATGTC
>JBDTKB010000214.1:0-4678 GCA_039935555.1 Ginsengibacter sp.
TTCAAAAGTGCCAAGATGAAGCTCCAGCATCCCATTCAAGCCCATCACGGAAATAGTTGTTCTCATATTATGTGCCGTTTGTCTCAAACTTTTTATATCCTTGTTTTTCCAGGCGGTTTCCAGGGCATCTAAATCGTCTGGTATAGCTTCTAAAAATTGTTCTGTAACTGTTTTTTCATATTCCAAATTCCCCATACTCACAGCCTTCATGTATGCAAGGTTTATATATCGATAAGCAGGAGCAGGGGTATTTTCATAATCATTCTGTAAAGATCCCGGTATTTTCGCCTTTATAAACTTCTCAATCAACTGCTGCAACTTCTCTTCTCTTATGGGCTTTGAAATGTATTCATCCATTCCATAGCTCAGGCACTTTTCCCGCTCGCCTTCCATTGCATGAGCGGTCATTGCAATTATAGGGATATCTAATTTTAATGTATTCCTTATTTCATGGGCGGCAGTGTACCCATCCATAACCGGCATTTGAATGTCCATCAAAATGAGGTCATATTTTTTTACATCCAGCAGATCAAGAGCAATTTTTCCGTTAACAGCAAGGTCAAATTCCAGGTTCCAATACGTGAACAGGTGTTTGATAAGGCCCTGGTTAATCGCATTGTCTTCAACAACAAGAATGTGGATATTCCCAAAATTAGTTAGCACATTAAAACTTCCCTCTGCAGGGATCTGGCCGTCGATTATTTCGGCGGAAATTTTATAGGGAATAGTCAGAATAAACGCAGTTCCTCTTCCAACTTCGCTTTCAACTTCAATCGTACCGTTTTGTAATTGCACCAGGTCGTATACGATTGATAAGCCAAGGCCGGTACCTCCGTAGTTGCGCGTAACTGAATCCTCAGCCTGCTTGAACCGTTCAAAGATCTTTTGAAGTTTATCAGGCTCTATTCCTATGCCCGAATCTGCTACAACAATCCCTGTTTTAACCTTGTTATTTTCAATTCCCTCATTCGTAATTTTTATTGCGATGGTTCCTTTACTTGTAAACTTTATCGAATTGCCCACCAGGTTAATGAGAATCTGTGTTAGCCGCGTTGCATCTCCTTCCACCTTATCGGGCACAGATTCTTCGACATTTGCCGATAGCAATAGCCCTTTTTCGGAAACCCTTGCATGAAACATAGTTTCAACTGAATGAACCAGGGCGCGAATACTAAATGGGGCGGACTCAATTCGCATCATGCCCGCTTCTATTTTAGACATGTCCAGCACATCATTAATAATATTGAGTAAATTTTCTCCAGACCTTTGAATAGTCTGTACATATTGTGTTGAAACTGCGTCAAGTTCTTTGCGCTGAAGCAAATTAGTATACCCCAAAATAGCATTCATTGGTGTACGTATCTCGTGGCTCATATTGGCCATGAAATTTTCTTTTACGCGTGCCGCTTCGCGGGCATTTTTTTCAGAAGCGTTTAACTGAATGATCAAATGATTTTGTCGTCTTATCGCCGTAATAATAAACCAGAACAATGCTGCGCCGCTTAATAATACAAACACGATCAGCATGGTGCCCAATCTCAACGCCTTCTTGCCACTTTTATCTATTGCCGATGTTACTTTTGAAAGAAGCTTTTGCCTGGAATTTTCGATAGTATAAGTAACCATTCTAATGGAATCATTCAACTCTTTGGTTTTAGCTACTAATAGCCGGGGCCGCCCATTAACAGGTGAGTTTGAAGCCGCAAAGTCCGAATCATTTTTGGGCATGTGCAATTTTTCATGAACAAGCAGATCAAGCACGTCAATATATTTTACCGAAGTGTCATCATCAGAAATTTTTTGAAGGTTATCAATTTCCAATTGGATTTTTCTAATTCTGGTGGCTTTTTCTGATGCGGTAGAGGAGTCCATCGTACGACGTGTAAAGCTTGTATTGCCACTTAACGAGTTAATATTTCTGTTGAGTTCTCTTAAATTGTTGGTAACATCTGCTTCACCCAAAACCTTCTCGTTGCCTTGGATAAGTATGTTGATATTTTTTGCGGAATTGTACTGGATGTAAATAAGCAGGATGTTCCCGGCAATAAAGGCTGCAAGTAAATAATATATTATTTTTTTACCGGTCATACTAAAAATATCTGCAGCTAATTTAACCTAATTATTTGTTGCGCCGGGAGGGCGGTATTTTCAGGTAGAATAGAAGAAAATAAAGCTGCAATACTGCGCAGCCAATTATAGACAATATCATCAGAATAAAGGTTAGGCCATTCATTCCGGTGTCCATTAATTTAAAGAACCAATAGATTAGCCCGATCAATACCAGGTTGTCAATAAAAAATAATATGGTGTAAATAATTTTCATTTTTTTTAAAAGAGGCCCCGGTGGAAACCAGGGCCGTAAAACCAAACTGCTTATGAAAAAAACTATAAAGACTTATTTAAATTTGCTTCGAAAGTAAAATTAGCTGTTCAATGAAAGCCGCGGAAATGCAATTCGGTAAACAGGCATTTTGAATCGTTGAAACAATTTAAAGGAATCACCGTTAGTCTGTAAAAAATGGAAAGCACCTGGCCTTTTAGAAGAGGCGGCTTAAAGAATATTCATTTTTTTATTCAATGCAAGCCTGTAGGCGTCCGATACCGGCAAAGATTTACCATTGATGATGAGTGCGCTATCCTGCAGCGTATCTATTTTATTCAAGGCAACAATGTAGGACCGGTGAACGCGAAAAAATTTTGATACTGGCAGGCGTTCTTCCACCGTTTTCAGGGTAGTGTGCACGGCGAAAAATTTTTGTGCTGTATGAAGTTTTACATAATCACCCATAGCCTCAGCAAAAAGCAGGTCGTCAAGGTTGAGCCTTCTGATAACGTTAGAATCTCTTATAAAAACAAACTCTTCTTCGTTCATTTTTACTTCTTCGCTATTACTTTCCAGAATTTCCCTCGCTTTATCAATAGCCTGTATAAAGCGCGCTGGCGTTACCGGCTTAACAATATAATCGGCAACGTTAAATTCAAAAGCTTCTGTTGCATATTGTTTTTTAGAAGTAGTGAAAATGATAATCGGTCTTTTACTTCCCAGGACTTTTATGAGCTCCAATCCATTCATTCCGGGCATTTCAATATCTAACAAAATCAGATCTACCGACTGCTTTTGCAACAAGTTATAAGTATCCAATGCATTTGCACATTCGCCGGTAATGGAAATATCTTTTACCTGCGTCGCAAGCTGCTTCATGGTAGTTCTCGCAATTTTGTTATCATCTACAATGAGGCAATCCATAATTAAAAATTAAGAAGCTTACTATTAAAATATATTTGAAAACAGTTGATATCTTAAACCGGCGTAAGCCTTCGCTGATCTAACGATTCGCTCAATTTCCTTACAAATATATTTCCATTTTCAATAGATTAAGAATGGCTGATATGTTAATTAATTATTTTTTCATTAATAACAATGCAAGAATCGAAACTAATAGCTGCGAATCCAATTAGGAAACAGTACCCTAATTTTAAGAAAGAACTACCATAACTTTATCACCCTTTAAATAAATGATTGCATTAAGAAATTAGCATTGAAAAGAAATAAACAGCGAAAAAATCATGTTTGAACTAACGGGAAAAATAGCAGTTGTAACTGGCGGCGGTAGCGGTATCGGTAAGGCCGTTTCTTTATTATTCAGTAAGCAAGGTGCCCATGTTCATGTTTTGGACCGGGACGAAGCCGGTGGTAATAAAACCGTGTCGGAAATTGCTGAAGGAAATAAAAAAGCGTTTATGCATGCCTGTGATGTTACAAAGCAGGAACAGGTGCGGAACATTTTTAATGATATTGGGAAAGTAGATATTTTAGTAAATAGCGCAGGTGTTTCTCATGTTGGAAACATTGAAAATACTACGGAGGCTGATTTTGACAGGCTATATAACGTGAACGTTAAAGGTGTATATAATTGCCTCCAGCCAGCCATATCAATTATGAAAAAGAATAAGAAGGGCGTTATACTTAATCTTGCTTCAATTGCAAATAATATCGGGCTTGCCGATCGATTTGCGTATTCGATGACGAAAGGTGCCGTGTATGCCATGACGTTATCTGTTGCCAGGGATTATATTGCCGAAGGAATCCGGTGTAATTGCATTTCCCCCGCCCGCGTTCATACACCTTTTGTAGATGATTTTATTAAGAAAAATTACCCGGGAAAGGAAAACGAAATGTTCGAAAAATTATCCAAAAGTCAGCCGATAGGCAGAATGGCAAAGCCCGCGGAAATTGCCAGCCTTATTTTATTTTTATGTTCTGACGAGGCATCTTTTATAACGGGGTGCGATTACCCGATTGATGGTGGAACTATTAAATTGAGCACCTGACGATTTACTTTTAAAAAAATATAACAATGAAACTGATACGTTTTGGAGAATTGAGTAAGGAAAAAACAGGAATTATTTTAAATGACAGCTATTATGATACTTCTGAGTTCGGGGAAGATTATAATGAGCGTTTTTTTGAAACGGATGGGCTTAACCGCCTTAAAAATTTTATTGAAAACAATAAAAATAAACTTCCTGAAGTTTCCAGGGAAGTGCGTTTAGGCTCTCCCGTTACACGCCCCTCAAAAATTATTTGTATTGGATTAAATTACGCTGATCATGCTAAAGAAACGAAAGCGAATATTCCTACTGAGCCCATTATCTTTTTCAAGTCAACTACCGCGCT
>JBDTKB010000215.1:0-11085 GCA_039935555.1 Ginsengibacter sp.
TTGGTACCTACACAGGAACCGGCAGCAAGGGGATTTATGTTTACAATTTCAATGCTGAAACAGGCAGAGCGAAATGGGTAAGTAATACCGATTCCGTTATCACCAATCCATCTTATTTAACTGCGTCGGCTAATAGTAAATTTGTGTACGCGGTAAACGAAACAAACGGATCTGATCCAGGTAAAGTCAGTGCTTTTTCCTTTAATAAAAGCAAAGGAACACTTAGCCTTTTAAATACAGAATTGTCAGGCGGAGACGACCCTTGCTATGTGGCAACAAGCAGAGATGGCAAATGGATAGCCGTCGCAAACTATAGTGGAGGTAGCGTATCTGTTTTTCCCTTAAATAAAGATGGCTCACTACAGCACTATAGCCAGCTAATCCAGGATTCAGGAAATAGTATAAATAAGGAAAGACAGGAGAAGGCACACGTACACGAATCTGTTTTTTCACCCGATAATAAATTTCTTCTTACTCCGGATTTAGGATTGGATAAGGTGATGATTTATGACTTTAATACTAATTTAAAAAAACCACTTTCGCCTGCCAAGTCTCCCTTCGTTAAAAGTACCCCCGGAAACGGGCCAAGGCACATTACTTTTCACCCGAACGGAAAGTTTGCATATTTAATTTCTGAATTGAGTGGTACTGTCACTGCTTATAATTACAATAATGGGAAGCTTGTTGAAATACAGCAGGTAGCAACTCACGCCGCCGGTTATAAAGGGGTAATAGGTAGTGCTGAAGTTGTGGTGTCACCAGATGGTAAATTTTTATACGCTTCCAACAGGGGAGATGAAAATAACATCGCTATTTTCTCGTTAAATTCTTCCACCGGAAAATTGAAGCCGGTTGGATATCAATCAATTTTAGGAAAGGCACCCCGTAACATCATAATAGATCCACTTGGAAATTTTCTTCTGGTAGCTAATCAAAACACTGACAATATCGTGGTGTTTAAAATAAATAAGCAAACGGGCATGTTAAAAGCAACAGGCCATGAAATACGCATTCCCAAGCCGGTTTGCCTTCAATTGGTAAAAATGCGTGAGGATTAAACTTTTACCTAAATATTAAGTCTCAAAAATGCAAGCATTATTTAACAATCCTGTGTCTGTAAAATCTGATTTAATAAATTAAATTTGGTAAAACAATTCTCAAAAAATAAATATGAAAACATATGCAACTTTAATACTCTTATCTTTTTTAACTATAGGAGTTTACAATGGCGCTGATGCTCAGCGGAACCGTGGTGATGGTGGTGGACATAGTAGTGGTGGCGGTGGAAACAGACAGTCAGCCAGTGTTCCCCAACGTAGCGGCGGGGGAAATGGCGGATACTCACAAGCGAGGCCATCCCGGGACATGGGTGCAAGCAGGTCTAATACATATAACGCCGGAAACCAACGTAATTCAAATTATCAATCTCCTGTTAGAGGTAATGACAGTCGTGTCGCACCGCAACGGTCAGTTATTACAAGAAATGACGCGAGAGGAGGAAACACTAATTATGTTAGTCCCCAGAGAAACCAAGGTGTAAATTCTGTAGCAAGCGGCCGCTATAGTGGAAATAGAATTTATTCAGGAAATAATAATTACGCATATAACGGTAATCGTGGCTATAACGGATACTATAGAAATAGCAGTTATGGAGGAAGGTATCATTTTATGAGTGGTCCAAGGTACAGAATTATTCCCCGCAACAGTGTTTCCATCTACTTTGGCGGTAATCCATATTATTACAATGATGGGTTCTATTATGGCTATTATGGTGGTTATTATCAACCGATATTTCCACCAGTTGGACTTCGCATTGGGTTTCTTCCATATGGTTACAGCAGCATGTTTATAGGCGGTTATCCATATTATTATTCCAATGGTACCTATTATCAGCAATATGAAAACAACAACTATGTTGTTGTAGATCCGCCAATGGGTGCTACTGTGACTTCTTTACCTCAAGGCGCAAAAGCTGTGGTACTAAATGGTGAAAATTTGTATGAGTTGAATGGTACCTATTATAGGGAAGATCGCAATGCTAATGGTAAAATTGTCTACACCGTTGTTGGAAAAAACGGCTCAGTAAATAATTCTGAGGAGAACGGTACTACAATGCAGCAAGACCCTAATTCTCCTCTCCAGGAAGGTGATATAATCAATCAATTACCCCAGGGTTCAAAAACAGTAACAATTGATGGCAACACAATGTATGTAACGCCGGATAATACTTATCTAAAAGAGGAGACGGACGAGCAGGGCACAACCCAATATAGAGTCGTTGGCAGATAGGTTGTATATAATAAAATGACTTTCAAATTCCTAATAAAAACCTGGCAATTTAGTCCGGTTTTTTTATTTACCTCCAAAAGTACTGCCGTATTTTTAATAGCATCGCATTTGGCGAGTCGTCTGGGTAATCAAATTCCCGTTCTTTTCCCCCCCCCGCGACATTGCTCAATCGATGCGTAATAAAAAACCCACCGTAAAAGGGTGGGCATAAAAATGTTGAAATTGGGGTAAACAGAATGCTGAAGTTCAGTCCGATTTAAAATGATTAAGCATTTTGCGCAACCTGCTTAACACCATTTTTATATTCGCCGAGTATTACAACTTTTTTAAATCTAGAATATTGCTTTGCTGCTACTTCCATAGCTGCTTCAGTTTCACTTCTTAATTTGAGTCCTTTACTTTCAGCAGAATTGTAAATTTCAATATAAAAGCCATCTCTTAATGTTATAGCTCTTTCCCGTGGTCTTCCTGTTCTCATATTTATTTGTTTTTAATTTTTTAAAAGTTATGTCAAGGTCTGTTTCACTTTTTTAAATAAGCAGGAAATTGTACCCCAACAATACAATATAATTGAGTTTTCATGAAAATATGAATTTCTTTTTTCATCATACGTACCTTAACAACTAATTCACTTTTTACACAACTGCCTGAAAACCATTTTAAACGTAATTATTCGGGGAAAATTTCAAATTAATATCTATACATTTCCGGCTTGTAAGGGCCTTCTTTTGCTATGCCGAGATATTTACTTTGCTCATCTGTTAGCTCCTCAAGAACTACGCCAATTTTGCTTAAATGAAGCCGCGCTACTTTTTCATCAAGATGCTTTGGTAATACGTAAACTTTATTTTCATAGTTTTTAGCATTTAACCAAAGCTCAAGCTGAGCTAATACCTGATTCGTAAATGAATTACTCATTACAAAGCTCGGATGACCTGTCGCACAACCCAAATTTACCAAACGGCCTTCTGCCAAAATAATAATATCTTTCCCTTCCAAAGTATATTTATCAACCTGGGGCTTTATGGTGTCTTTTGAATTACCATAATTCTTATTTAGCCAGGCAATGTCAATTTCTATATCAAAATGGCCAATATTACATACAATTGCTTTGTCTTTCATAGCCAGAAAATGTTCCTTTCTAATAAGATCGCGGCAACCTGAAGCGGTTACAATAATGTCCGCTTCTTTAACGGCATCAATCATTTTCTTCACTTCAAAACCATCCATTGCAGCTTGTAATGCACAAATCGGATCAATCTCGGTAACGATAACCCTTGCTCCCGCGCCTCTCAAACTTGCGGCAGAACCCTTACCTACATCACCATATCCGCCAACCACGGCAACTTTACCTGCCATCATTATATCGGTGGCTCTTCTTATCGCATCTACAAGGCTTTCTTTGCAACCGTATTTATTATCAAATTTTGACTTGGTGACAGAATCATTAATATTGATTGCAGGAATAGGTAATGTCCCGTTTTCCATTCTTTCATATAACCTATGAACACCTGTTGTGGTTTCTTCCGACAATCCTCTAATGTGTTGGATGAGCTCAGGATATTTATCAAATACCATGTTCGTTAAATCGCCACCATCGTCCAATATCATATTTAAAGGAGCGTCAGCGCTTCCGAAAAATAAAGTTTGTTCAATGCACCAATCGCTTTCTTCCTGCGTTTGGCCTTTCCAGGCAAAAACACCAATTCCTTCTGCAGCTATCGCAGCAGCGGCCTGGTCTTGCGTAGAAAAAATGTTGCATGAACTCCACTTTACTTCCGCACCCAAATCAATGAGTGTTTCTATAAGTACGGCAGTTTGAATAGTCATGTGTAAGCAACCAGCAATTCTTGCGCCTTCCAAAGGTTTCTCTTTGCCAAATTCTTTTCTTAGAGCCATTAACCCCGGCATTTCAGCCTCAGCCAATCTAATTTCTTTGCGGCCCCATTCAGCAAGGCTCATATCCTTAACTTTATTCTTAAGTTTAAAATCAATAGAATTTTTTTGTAAAGTTGACATTGTTCTTTTTTTTAGACTGCGAATTTACAACACAATAGGATAAAAACCTATGGAAGTATTAAAATTTAGAATAAAACATTTAAATTCACATTTAAAAAAGAATAAACACAATAACTTATATGGCAAAACCTTTTGAAAAAGAAAAAAATGATATTCCTAACTTTATTTTAGACGAAAAAGACCTTTTCATCTTAAGGCTGCTACAGGAAAATGCGAGAATTACAATTAAAGAAATTTCCGGAAAAGTTCACTTGAGTACAACTCCCGTTCATGAAAGAATAAAACGAATGGAAGACAGCGGAGTAATTAAGCAATATGTAACTCTTGTGGATCATACAAAGGTTAAAAAAGGCCTAATGGTGATATGCTACGTTTCACTTAAACAACACAGCAAAAATGCCGGCGTGAAATTTATTAAAACGATTCAAGAATTAAATGAAATAGTAGAATGTTTTAGTATTTCCGGGGAATTTGATTTTATGCTTAAAGTTATTTGCGAAGACATGAACACCTACTACGATTTTCACGTGAACAAATTAAGCCAAATAGAAAATATGGGCCATATTCAAAGCATTTTTGTAATGGGAATTATCAAACAAACGCATCAATTGGTATTTTAAAAAGTTGATCCTTTTGGCGCCTTGGTATGAGTTTATGCAAAAAATGATGTTGAAAAAATCAATTCATCCTCCGATCATTTTTAAAAATTCTTCTTTTTTGCGTCGCGAAATGTCAATCAGTGTTCCATCCTGAAGCATTACCTGGCCGCCATGGCTCCTTACATATTTTTGAATATAATTTAGATTGATAAGATGCGAATTGTGGATGCGATAAAAATTGTAAGGCAACAGCATTTCTTCGAAATCCTTCAGGATTTTAGATACAACAATGGTTTTATTATCACCTAAATAAATTTTACTATAATTTGATTTGGACTCAACATGGATGATATTTTTTATTGGTATAAATTCAATGCCTTCTGAAGTGGAAATGGCAATTTTATCATCCTGGGTCCGGTTATCACTTAAAGATTTTTTAAGAATATCAATTTTTTCTTTTGTTTGTTTATTGCGCCATTTACTCAACCTTTCTACTGCCTGTTGTAGTTCTTCTATGCCTATTGGTTTTACCAGGTAATCGAAAGCACTAATTCTAATGGCATCGATAGAGTAGTGGTTATAAGCAGTTGTAAAAATAATATCGAAATCATAATCGCCCAATTCTTCAAGCATTCTGAAGCCACTCATTCTTGGCATTTCAATATCAAGAAAAACGACGTCGGGCTGATGATGCCTGATCAATAAAATGCCTTCTTCAGGTTTTTGTGATATGGCAACAATTTCCACATCCGGACAAAATCCTTCCAATTTTTGCTGTAGGTTTTGCAAACTATTTAATTCGTCATCGATGAGAATGCCTTTAATTTTTTCCATTTACCTGGCTTTAATTTTTACCTCTACCCTGGTTCCTCCCGGAGCATTTTCAGCAGTATACAAATCAGTTATTTTTATAAACCCATTTAAATTTTCTTCACCATTAAATAAAAGTATTCTGTCTTCGGTAATTTTAAGCCCCACACTCTTATGATGGAGCTTATTTAATTGGTTGTAGCCTTGCGATTGTACTCTGCCGATGCCGTTATCTTCAATTACATATTTTATAAAATCATTTTCAAGTGTAGCCGATACCGTTAGTTGAAGGTCTGGTTTATCGCTATGGCCCATTCCATGCACGATTGCGTTTTCCACGTAGGGCTGTATAAGCAGTGAAGGCACATTGTAGTCTCCGTTTATTAATTGCGGATCGATGTAGCCGTTATAGCAAAACTTGTTGTTAAACCTCATCTGCTCAAGATCTATATATAGTTGCAGGGCCTCCATATCCAATGACAGCGTGGTTAATTCATTGCGACTGCTGTCGAGTATAGTTCTTATAAGCAATGCGAATTTGTGAAGATAGTCACTTGCTTTTCGCTTCTCATTTTGCATCATAAAATTTTCAATACTATTAAGGCAATTAAAAATAAAATGAGGGTTCATTTGTGCCCGTAGTGATTGAATTTTGGATTCAGCTATCTTTTGTTTTAAAGAAAATTCCGTTCTTTTCTTTTTTGATTGAAAAGATTTATTTATAAAAACTGCAATAATTATTGTAAGAATTAGTAAAATAACCGCTGCTAATAGCAGGGCATTTTTAAATACAAGTTGCCGTTTTTGTAATTGTGAAGATTCCAGTAAATGCCTGTTTACTATTTCATTTTTCTTTACAAGCCATTCAGACTCATTAATGATTAAGTTAAGTGTGGTATTTTGAGAAAAGAGAGAATCAAAAGCCGTACGATAAATGTGGAAGTAGGCTAACGCAGAATCCGTGTTCTTTTTCTCATCGTACAAAATGGATATCTGTTCGGCTGCCTGCAACACTCCTTCATAGTATTTAGTCGCTTTTGCAATACTTAAGGCACTATCTAATAAAGTGAGCCTTTTTCCTGCAGATAAAATTTTCAAGTATTGGCCGTAGCCCAGGTAGCCTTGAAATTCATTCCGGAGGTCACTTTCCAAAAGTGATTCATCAATTGCTTTTCTGAAAAAATATTTTGATGAATCAAAGTTTTTAGCTTCCGCAGATAATTTGGCAAACCCTAAATAATATTGCGACTAAATATAGCTTTCATTGGCTTTTAACGCAAAGGGCCACCCTTTCAATAATTGCTCTCTGGATTCCGCAAATAATTTTTGTGAAAAATCGCACCTGTGTAATAATTCATAATTTATGGCCACGCCACGCCAGGCTTTTAACTCTGTGTTGATGGGAATTGCCTTTTTTGTATACTCCCGGCATTTCTCATAATTTCTTAAGCTCAAAAAATTATCGGCAACGTTATTTAGTGACACAGATTTTAATCGAACAGACCCACATTCCTCTGCATAATCAATTGCACTGAAATAGGCTTTGTTGCTCGCATCAAAACTTGCAGAACTTGTAAAAATAAGGCCAAGGTTTATTTGTGCGAGGGCTTTTCCAAAAGTAAAATGTAAGCTATCGCTCAGGTTTTCTACTTTTTGAAAATAAAAATAGGATTTGCCTATATCTTTTTCACTATATCGGTAGCTAATCCGGTGAAGTGTTTGAATATATTGAGAATCAATTTTCGGATGCGTTTTTAACCAACTAATCAAGCTATCGATAAAACTATTTTCCTGGGCAAAAATATTGCCGGTAAGACCAAGTAATAAGAAAATAAAAATTAAACGCTTTCGCATAAATAATTTATAAACCAAGTCTGTGAGGTAATAAAGTTCTTTTGTAAAAAACCAGGGAAAGAGATTTTTTCAAAGGATAAATTCCGGATATTTAATTTAAAATCCTTTTTTCAAACTAACGTCCGGTAATTTTCTCCTTTACGTAAATATTGGCTGAAACTAAATAATAAATACCTAAAAAAAGAATCAATCTACTGACAAATATTTAACGGTTGCGGTTTATTTACTAATTGGTTTGTCGCCTTTTAGCGGACGGTGGATAAAAGAGAATAAACGGAGGATAAATCTGTTTAAAAAACACGTTCCATTATATAATCGTTCATAAAAAAACCTTCGCCGATCGGAATATCAACCTCATCCTTAATGGAAAAGCCCTGCCTTTCATAAAAAGATTTAGCGCTGTTGTGGCGATTAACGTTTAATTCCAATGAGGTTGCGCCGGCCTGGGTGATAATATTTATAACATGATCCAATAAAAATTTGCCGCTACCACTTCCCTGCTTTTTGGGTAGCACGTATATTTTATGAAGTTTGAAAATTTTGCTGCCTTCTTCCCTGGGAGAATACGAGGCAAATCCAATAGCAATATTTGCTTCAAGAAGAATAATAAAGTGATGTTTTAATTGGGAAACCTGGTTTTGAAGGGCGGGCACAGCGTAAATTTTTTCCAACATATATTTCAACTGTTCCGGGGCTAGAATAGTTCCATACGCAGTTGGCCAAATTTTGTGAGCCAGGTCATGAACAATGCCCAAATCCTTTATTGACGCGTCTTTTATCAGCATCCTTATTGTATCGTTATCTTCAAATCAGGTGCAAAAAATTTCCTGTCTAATTTGTCCTTAACCACAATGTCAAAAAAGTATAATTCTTCCTCAGGTTGAAAAGTATCTTTTAAATTATTGATCCAAACATCGGGAAGCGGTGAACTTCTGAATCGATCTGCAACGGTTGTAAACGTTTTTTGTTTTCGTCCTGTTTCTTCGTTCTCTATAACGCTTTTCTTCTTATATAAAAACTGGTATGAGTCAATGCCGTAAGTACTGTTTTTCTGATCGGTAATTTTTAGCGGAAGTGTAATTAAATGTGATGCGTCTTCTTTGCTTACAATGGCTCCATTTGTATTGTCGCCAAGGTAAGATTTTACCAAAGGCGGCTTAAATTTAGCAACTTTATTAATCACCGGTTTATTTTGTGCAATAGAGGTAAACCCAACGCTGGCGAGCAAAAGAATTAATAATATTGCTTTGTTAGATATTTTCATAGTTAAGTTTTTGCATCAGGAATTTTAGAAATATTGCACCTAAAGGGAAGCAAGTCCTTGTTCAATTGCGGTAATTTTTGCTTCAGCATCTGATTTTTTTTTGCGCTCTAGCTCTATAACTTCTGCCTTTGCGTTTTGTACAAATCTATCATTACTTAATTTTTTGTCAATGGTAATTAAGAAACCTTTAAGATAATCGAGGTCTTGCTGTAATTTTTCCTTCTGAGCGATGATGTCCACTTCAATATTTGCTTCAATATAAATCTTTTCTTTTCCTGAAACTATTGTAATTGATGAAGTTTTTGGCTGAGATGCAAACGTGATCATTTCTGCATTAGCCTGTTTTGAGAGAATAGGTATTATTGAATTATAGGATTTTTCATCCCCGGTTTCAATATATAGCTTTATGTGATCCTTTGGCCTTATTCTATGTTTATTTCGTGCATCTCTTATTGCAGTAATTAATTCTTTAAGACGCGCGCCCTTTAATAAACTTTCAACATTAGGAGGCGCGGTATTTATAAATTGCTTTATTACAAGGTCGTCATTCCTGTCTTTTAAAAGGTGATAAATTTCCTCTGTAATGAAAGGCATAAAAGGATGCAAAACTTGCAGGATATCATCAAAAAATGAAACCGCCGCATTAAATGTTTGTTTGTTTACAGGCTCGCCAAATTCAGGCTTTATCCATTCAAGAAACCAACTGCAATAGTCATCCCAAATTAACGAGTAAATTGTTTTCAAAGCTTCGCTCAACCTGAATTGACTCATCAAAATATTTACTTCAATTCGCGCTTCATTTAGCCTGCTATTGAACCATTCAACTGCAAAATTTCCTTGTTCTTTCTCTTGTGGTTCAGCAATCTCGTCACCCGGCTGCCGCAGTGACCACATGCGTATCAGCTTCAACGCATTCCATAGTTTATTATTGAAATGTTTTCCCTGCTCCAGGCTGCCTTCGTCAAATAAAAGATCATTGCCTGCCGGCGAAGAAATCATGATTCCAAAACGAACGGCATCAGCTCCATATTCATGTATCAAGTGCAAAAGGTCAGGGCTGTTGCCAAGGCTTTTACTCATTTTTCTCCCTTGTTTATCACGAACCATTCCTGTAAAATAAACATCAGCAAAAGGTTTTTCTTTCATGAATTCCATGCCAGCCATGATCATTCTCGCAACCCAGAAAAAAATAATGTCCTGGCCGGTAACAAGCGTTGCCGTTGGATAATAATATTCAATGTCTTTATTGCCTGGCTGCGTAATTCCGTTAAATACTTCAATTGGCCAAAGCCATGAAGAGAACCAGGTATCAAGAACATCTTCGTCTTGTATTAATCGTGAGTTGCCGTCGGTTAATTTCAGAGCCTCTTCTTCAGTTTCAGCAACAAACACATTTCCCTCTTCGTCATACCACGCAGGTATTTGTTGACCCCACCAAAGTTGACGGCTGATGCACCAGTCCTTTACATTTTCGAGCCAGTATTTATAAGTCGCCGAAAATTTATCAGTTGGATGAATAGTTACATTCCCGGAAGTTACTGCTTCCAGCGCTGGCGCTGCCAGGTTCTTCATCTTTACAAACCATTGCGTGGATATTTTCGGCTCTGCTACTACGCTAGTACGCTGGCTGTACCCAAGCCTCGTTGCATATTCTTCCTCTTTAACTAATAAATTTTTTGCCTTCAATTCCTCCACTATTTTTTTTCGTGCAGTAAACCGGTCTTCACCAATATAAATTTGCGCGGCTTCACTAATAGTGCCATCTTCATTTAAAGTATCTACAACAGGGAGGTTGTACTTTAAGCCGATATTGAAATCATTGATGTCGTGAGCAGGTGTTATTTTTAAAATACCCGTTCCAAAATCTTTATCAACGTAATCGTCAAAAATTACCGGAACTTCCTTATTGATCAGCGGAACAATAACCTTCTGTCCTTTTAACTGCGCATAGCGTTCATCGTTAGGGTTGGCACAAATAGCAGTATCTCCCATTATTGTTTCCGGCCGCTGCGTAGCGATAACAACATAATTTGAAGTTTGTGACGGGTCGGCCTTTGATGCATTTTTTGAGGGAGCTATTTCGTATTTGATGTAATATAATTTCCCCATCACATCTTTATACTCAACCTCTTCATCACTCAAAGCGGTTTTGGCCGCGGGGTCCCAATTGATCATTCTCGCCCCCCTATAAATCAGCCCTTTGTTATAGAGATCTACAAATACTTTTATTACGGCTTTATAATAATGATC
>JBDTKB010000216.1:0-4209 GCA_039935555.1 Ginsengibacter sp.
GGGCTGCCGCCAACTGTGCGCTGTAAGTGCTGGAGCCTAAAAGCCAAATCGGCACCTGGGTTCCTTCACCAGGTATGGCTCGCACCCGCGCACTTGAACTATGAGGCGCCAAATAATTTCTCAGCTCTATAACATCCTGCGGAAAATCATCAACAGAGCCATTTAAATTTCTGCGTAACGCAAAGGAAGTCATTTGGTCAGTCCCGGGAGCTCGCCCTAAGCCTAAATCAATTCGCCCGGGGTATAAGGATTCTAAAGTTCCAAATTGTTCGGCAATAATTAATGGTGCATGGTTTGGAAGCATCACGCCACCGGAGCCAACCCTTATCGATGAAGTATTTCCGGCAATATAGCCAACGAGCAATGATGTGGCGGAACTCGCAATGTTTTCCATATTGTGATGCTCCGCGAACCAATATCTTTTATAACCTAACCGCTCTGCCCTTTTTGCGACGTCAAGGCTTTTCTTAAAAGAATCTGCTGGTTTATCGCCCTGGATGATTGTGGCCAGGTCAAGAACGCTTACCGGTATTTCCCTTAAATGTTTTTTCATAACTTATTTATGTGCTCAAATTGGTGCAAAAATGCTTCCCAAAAAATTACACTGACAGGCTAACAGGTTTCTCTCGTAAATGACTGAAATAAATTCTTATTTTTAAGGTCATAGGGCTTCCTGGTTTAGTTAAAATGACGCCGAATGGATTCACTTTCTTTTTTCATGTATTATATTTTATATTGTGATAGCAGAAAATTGCTTTGTATTTAACACTTAAAATAATTTATTATGGCACTTTGGATAATTCTGGGGATAATAGTACTTCTTGTTATATGGATTATTGGTTTGTATAACGGACTTGTAAAAGCGAAAATAAAAGTAGATAATAGCTGGAGCGACATTAGGGTATTTCTAAAAAAGAGATTTGATTTGATTCCTAATTTAGTAAATACCGTTAAAGGTTACGCGGCACATGAAAGCCAAACGTTTGAGAAAGTAACAGCAGCACGTAATGCAGCAGCAGCAGTACCTGCGGGCGATGTGCAAGGCTCAGCACAAGCCAACCAGGTTTTAGGAGGCGCATTGCGGGGCTTGTTGGCAGTTGCAGAAAGCTATCCCGATTTAAAAGCAAATCAAAACTTTTTGGAACTACAAACCGCGTTGCAATCCATTGAAGGTGATCTTGGAAATGCACGGCGCTATTATAACGCGACCGTTAGAGATTTTAATACTTCCATCCAGCAATTTCCCGGAGTAATCGTAGCTAACATGGCTGGTTTTAAAGCCCGTGAATTTTATGAATTAGATAACCAGGAAGAAGCTCAGAATGTTGATGTAAAGTTTTAATTCATGTCCCTCATAAAAAAATTTCTTCTAATAATTGTTGCAAGTTTATGCATTGGAAAACTTCATGCACAGGAATATTTTACTATTAAACAATACAATGTCAATGTCAGGGTAAATAAAGATGCGTCACTTGATATTTCAGAGAAAATAAATGTTCATTTTAAGGAGCAGCGTCATGGCATCATTCGAAAAATTCCTTTTAAATATGAGATAAAACCGTTAGCTGCTAATGCCGAAAAAGCAGATCGTCAATTGGAGTCGGGTGGGTACACAACTACGATAGTTGAAAACATTAAGGTGCCAGGAAGGGAAGCTGAAATAACCGATGACGGCAATTATAAAGATGTAAAAATTGGCTCGGCAGATAAATATGTTGATGGCGATCAACAATACCTTATTACCTATCGTATATTAAATGCGATTAATTTTTTTAAAGATCACTCAGAACTATATTTTAATTTAATTGGTGATCAATGGTCCACAACAATAGACGCTGTGAATTTCACGGTCGAATTATATGCGCCCATTCCTGATACATCCGGATATTTTGTTGCAACGGGTGCCACTGGTTCAAAGGCAAATCAAACGATAACAAAATGGGAGGACAATCGAATTCTTAAAGGAAGTACAACTGCACAATTGCAATCCAACGAAGGAGTAACTATTGGCATTAGCTTTCCAAAAGATTTTTTAATAAAGCCAGATTATTTTTTTCGCGGATTTTATTGGCTGCTTCTGCCTTTCATCGTTTTTGCAGGAATGTTTTTTATATGGAAAAGGTGGGGTAAAAATGAAGCAGTAATAATTCAAACAGAATACTATCCACCGGAAAATGTCAGCCCGAGCGTGTCCGGTTATATTATTGATGATAAACTCGATAAGAGGGATCTTACGGCGCTCGTTCCTTATTGGGGCGCCGGCGGATATTTAAAAATAAATGAACTGCAGGAATCGTCATTATTCGGATTAATAAAACATAAAGAATATGAATTTATTAAACTGAAGGAACTTCCTGCCTCTGCGCTTGTATTTGAAAAAACACTTTTTAATGGCATATTTGAAAGTGGCGATAAAGTGAAACTTAGCGACCTTAAAGAAGTGTTATATAAAACGATGAACCAGGCAAAAGCTGAATTGGAAGAAGAGATAAACAAAGATGATTTTTATGTAAAATATTCGAGAGGGATGAAAGCCTTTTTTTCTGTTGTGGGAATTGTAGTTTTTGGCTTCGGAATTATTAAGACTTTGGCTGAATGGCGGGAAAATTTATGGTTTGGTGTTGCATTGATCGCAAGCGGCATAATCATTTTTGTATTGGGTTATTTAATGACGAAGAAGACAAAAAAAGGAACTGATTTATATCAAAAATTATTGGGCTTTAAAGAGTTTATTAAATCTGTCGAGAAAGACCGACTCCAGGAATTTTTAAAACAAGATCAAAATTATTTTGATAAAGTGTTGCCGTACGCAATCGTATTTGAAATGGCTGATAAATGGAAGGATAAACTTGAAGGCCTTGATATTCCGCCTCCTTCGTGGTACTCCGGCGTTTACGCAGGGAATAATTTTAATACAATAATGTTTATGAATAGTCTTGACAGGTCGATGAATGCCATGACGAATACTTTTTACAGTGCCCCCGGCAATAGCGGCAGCAGCGGTGGCAGTTTCTCGGGCGGCGGCGGCTTCTCAGGCGGAGGTTTTGGCGGCGGCGGCGGCAGTAGTTGGTAACGTCGAACCTTGATAAATCAGTTTAGCAAGATGAATAAATCCCTTATATTTATTTTTTTCTTCTTCTGTAATGTCAATTCTTTATGGGCACAGGATAATTACGAGATCCAGGTATATAGTTCACCCACGCAAACAAAGGGCACCACAATGTTTGAGCTGCACAGCAATTACACTTTCAACGGACAAAAAAATATTATTGACGGCGTACGGCCAGACAATCATTCATTGCATGAGACGCTAGAAATTACGCAAGGCATTACAGACAACTTTGAAATAGGCTTTTATATTTTCACAAATTATACAGGCGCATACGCGTACAAATATGTAGGCTCTCACATAAGGCCACGGATACGCGTACCCGAAAAATGGCACTGGCCATTTGGCGCAAGCCTTTCAACTGAATTTGGCTTTCAAAGCCACTATTATTCGGGAGATACCTGGAGCCTGGAAATCAGGCCGATTCTTGATAAACAATTTAATAAACTGTACGTTTCTTTCAATCCAACGTTGGGGGTTGGGCTTGGCGGAAATAAAAATCATTCACCTTCCATTGAACCTAATTTGAAAACATCGTATACATTTAAAAAAGTCGCCCTCGGCTTTGAATATTATGGCGACGTCGGACAACTAAATCACATTCCCAAAATCAGCGAGGAGAATCATGCATTATTTCTTGCTGCGGATTTTGACATTGATCCCCGGTGGGAATTAAATTTTGGTCCCGGTTGGGGTTTGACAAAGGCTTCAGACGGTTTTATTTTTAAAATTATTGCAGGAAGGCGTATCAATTGGAAAAGAACGCGTAAGTAGTTTTGGTTTCATTTTGGCGTAACCTTCTTAAATAAAATGCAAATAATTTGTCTTTCATGCAATTGCCTTATTTTCTCATCAAAGAATGTGTAGTTTTATACATAAACAAACAGCTTGCTTTCCAAACTATTTAATATGAAAAAGATTTTATTATTAATTACGATAACCACGGTAATATTTTTAATGGCGGCCAAAAATCCTGAGCCAAAAGAAGGACTTAATTTTTTTGAAGGCACCTGGAAAGAGGCTGTTCAAAAGGCCAGGGATGAGAACAAGCCAATCTTTCTTGATATATATGCAACGTGGTGTGGCCCTTGCAAAATGTT
>JBDTKB010000217.1:0-5386 GCA_039935555.1 Ginsengibacter sp.
ATTGATACAGAACGATTAAGTGGAGAAGTATTTGCCGCAGGTGTACGAATATGAACACTTTCGTTAGAAAAATCGAACACTTTAATTTGTCGGCCCTGACTAAAATAAGACGCTATTTATTTTAATAATCAGAATTCATTCAAAAAAATTTTAAAATATAAATCAAGTCAGGATCACGGATAAAATGTGGATTTGAAATGCATGTATCCAATAATGCGGGAACTTTACAGGTAAAAACATGAAAGGCAATTTTTTTTTAAAATATAATTAAACAACGTGCAATTTATTTGGCCAAATAAACCGTCTTTCCCGTGGCAGCCGATTCGCTGGCAGCGCTTAGTATACGCATCACCGTTATATTTGTTTTTAAGGCATAAACACCATTTTCAGGAACCGTAATTTTTTTTCTTATAACATCAACTACGTACGAAAAAGGATCAATATAAACAGGAACATCGGTTGCGTCCACGTGGATAGAATGTTCAGCAGAATCAGGCTGTGCTCTTAAACGCATGTCAGTGCTATTTGTCGATATCACGTAGCCTTTTGTACCATACACTTCCATATCTTTTCTACCAAAAGGCCAGTTCCACGATGCCTGGATAATACATTGCGCAGTTGGATAAGAAACAATAATCGTTGCCTCGTCATCAACTTTTGGATAAATATCCGGTTTAAAATGCCGGGTAACTGCAGTAACTGAGATCGGTTGTTCTCCTTTCATCAGGTAGGTCATAAGGTTGGCGCCATAACATCCAAAATCTATAAGAGCCCCGCCGCCATTTTGTACCGGATCAGTGAGCCAATTAAAAAATTCCTTACTTACGCCAATTTCCTTTGGCCCCTGGTGCCCATCGTGAATCACGACTTTTTTAATGTTACCAATGTAATTACTGTCATTGGCAAGCTCGTAGGTTTTCACTGTTGAAGGATACCATGAAGTTTCAAAATCAGTAAGCAGAAGGATATTGAATTTTTTTGCAAGCGCATCCATTTCCAAAGCTTGTTGAAGGGATGCCGCAAGAGGTTTCTCCACCATCACATTTATATGGCGGGGCGCACAAGCCTGCACTACTGCGAGATGTGCAAATACTGACCCAAATGCACACGTTACTTCTGGTTTCGTAGCATCCAGCATTTTGCCGAGGTTATTATAAAATATTGCAGGGTCGATGCTGTAACGTTTCGCATAGCGCTGTGCAAGTTCCTTGTTGGGTTCATAAATTCCGACTAATATAATATCAGGTTTTTTACGACTCAAAATCCAGCCGACATGGTCATGGGTTATACCGGCAAGGGCTACACGCACAGGAGCGCCATTGGGGGTTTGGTTTTGGGCGACTCCGCTCGTTGCCATTAAAATAGAAAAAAATAAAAATACGAGTTGTAATAACGACTTTCTTTTCATTTCAAGATTTTATAAATACTATTACTGTTTAAAGTTAATTTGATTTTAAGATGGAGCAACTACAACTTAAATATTTAATTTTTTCATTTCACGCACCGCGTAGTCGCAGGCTCTTGCTGTAAGCGCCATGTAAGTTAGCGAAGGATTGAGGCATGCGCTTGAAACCATGCATGATCCATCTGTAATGAATACATTTGGCACCTCGTGCATTTGATTATATTTATTTAACACTGAAGTCTTTGGATCTGCGCCCATGCGCGCCGTACCCATTTCATGGTTTGAATTTCCGGGGAAAGACATGCTGTCACTAACGGAAATATTTTTGAAACCCGCTGCTTCCATTATTTCTTTTCCAGAAATGGCAACATCGTTATGCATAGCTTTTTCATTGTCTTTAAATTCGCAATCAACAACAACGAGCGGGCGGCCCCATTGATCTTTTTTATTGGTATTAAGCGTAACACGGTTGTCCGGATAAGGGAGGCACTCACCGGCATACCACATATTCATTTTCCATCCGCCCGGCTCTGCTAACGCCTCTTTTAATTCAGCGCCTATGGGTGCATCACTTTGGCTTGGAGGCCTTGAGGCCATTCCACCAAAATAATAACCACGAATAAAAGCATAATTGTTATTATTAATGTTTTGAAACCGGGGAATATAGATACTTGTCGGCCTGCGGCCAAAATAATAGCTGTCTTCAAAACCTTCAATATCCGCGGATATGTCCGTTCCTTTATGATGGTCCATCAGGTTACGCCCTACCTGGTCGCTACTGTTGCCGAAGCCGTTGGGAAAGCGCCCTGACGTTGAGTTTAATAAAATAGATGCAGTGGCTACTGTGGAAGCATTCAGGAAAATGAGCTTTGCATAAAACACTTCTTCATGCTTACTTTCTGCATCAATAATTTCCACACCGGTAGCCCGTTGTTTTTGCTCGTCATAAATAACTTTATTCACAATCGAGTACGGCCTTACCGTTAGTTTCCCTGTGGCATAAGCTGCGGGTATGGTGCTGGCGTTAGTACTAAAATAAGCGCCATAAGGACAACCCCGGTGACAAAGGTCACGGACCTGGCATTGTCCCCTGCCCTTCACTGGTTTTGTAAGGTTGGCCGTTCTTCCCATGATCACTTTACGGTCAGCAAATGTTGCTTCTACTTTTTGCTTAAAAACTTTTTCCGCACAATTCATTTCAAATGGCGGCATATATTTTCCGTCCGGAAGCTGCGGTATTCCATCTGCATTTCCACTTACGCCAATAAAAGTTTCCGCATAATCGTACCACGGAGCAATGTCTTTATATCGAATGGGCCAGTCAATGCCATGGCCATCTTTTAAGTTCGCCTCAAAATCAAGATCGCTCCATCGGTAACACGCCCTTGCCCATAATAAAGATCGTCCGCCAACTACATCACCTCTTATCCAGTCGAAGCGTTTAGTTTCTTCGTAAGGATTTTGCTGGTCGTTAATGTAAAAGTGTTTATTGTCTTCCCGAAAAGAATAGTGGCGGCTCTGAACAAAATTTTTCTGTTTATCTTCTTCTGACAAATGCAGGCGATGCGTAAATTCCCATGGAGCTTTGGTAGCAGTTGGGTAATCTCCGTGAACAACATTCCGTCCGCGATCAAGCAATAAAACTTTTAAACCCTTTTCGCAAAGTTCCTTTGCTGCCCAACCCCCACTAATACCTGAACCAACTATTATGGCGTCGTACGTATTGTTTGGTTTCGCTTTGTTATTTATATAAGTAGAATCGGGCATCAATTCAATTTTTTGTGTATCGAATAAAAATATTTAAAAAATATTTGCCTTTCATTTAGGATGCATTTGGCAAATAATATTACCCGTTGAAATGCTTTAACATAACGTCGGAATAATCGGCAAATGCTTCCGCCGGCTCTCCAATTTCAGGATGCCATAACTTTTCCCATTCAAAACTATAGCATCCATTATAACCTCCATTTTCAAGAGCGTCTATAGCGGTGAAAATAGGCACTTCGCCACGGCCTACAAAAACATAATGTTTTTTTCCATCGATCATTTTCAAATCTTTTACATGCGTATGACGGATGTATTTTTTTAGTTTTTCATATGCCTCTTGCGGCGGTTCTTTTGTAATTGACCACATATTGGTAATATCCCAAACAAGGCCAGTATTCTTATTGTAAGTAGCTTGCATCACTTTTTCAATATCCGAAGACCATACAAGATCGCCATGCGTTTCTATTAACACGCTCACGTTACTTCCTTTTGCATGTTCTCCAAGTTCCAGCAATCCCTTTATTATAAGATCCATTGTTTCATTCTTGTCCTGGCCCGGTGGAATTTTATTTGGAAAGACTCTCACGAAGGGGCAAAATATTTGTTGAGCGAGATCAATGAAACGTCTTGCTTCATCTAAATTTTTCAATCTTTCAGTGGCGTCAGCAATGTGCAAATTCGTAGATGAACCAAGGTCAACAAATGCAAGGTTTTTATCCTTCATTATTGAAATTGTTTCAGCAATATTTTTCGGCGTATTGAATTCGGGACATTTAGGAAGATCCATCTGCCGGAGTAGCCCGCGCAATTCAATGCCCTGGTAATTATGTTGCATTGCAAAATCCGTAACCTGCTTAAAGTTCCAATCAGGGCAGCCAAGCGTGGAAAAGGACAACAACGGTTTATTTTTTTTCACACGAAATATCTTTGGGACAAAAGGCGCAGCCATCAGCAGGGAACCCGCTTTCAGAAATCTTCTCCTGTTAAAATTATTCATGATTTTATTTTTCGTTACAAGCAACCGTGGCAAGAAAGCATGATGCAATTTAAAGGTAATTCATCTTTAATTAAATGCCATCGTATCTAATCAAAACTAAAAGACAATAGAAGCGAATTGCAAATTTTTTTTCTAATTATTTATAAACTCATCGGCAATAAACCAACGGTAGGTGTTTTACAAACAAAATATTAAAAAGATCGATATAGATTTAATACTTGTTTTCATAATTAGTCTGGTGAATAAATATTTCAAAAAATCAAAAGGTGCCGGGTAATGCGAGAATATTATTGGTAAACAAAGACGATGCTCTTGAAACAACATTATATATCGGCGGTGCGGGGGTGACAAGGAATAATCCTGATTACCTGGCGGTACAAGTAATAAATATCTTTTTTGGCGGCAAGTTTACTTCCTGGATGAATAATGAATTGCGAAAGGTTACTTTAGTTGAGTTAAAAGATGATATAGTTAAGGCTTCTAATAAAGACGACATTACGATTAATACCAAAGCACCGGCATGGAATCGGAAAAAAAAATTGATACTAATTAATTATTCTACCAGTTCAAAGTGGATAATTCTTTGAATACTTTCCTTGGAGATATCAATTATACTTTCAACTTTTTGCTAAGATAATTATAGCTGGAAGCGATACTCGCAAAAGCGTGAGCGGGCATATCGTGTTCTACAAAAAAGTGTTTCATGCCTGCTTCAGATGCATGATCAAAAATTCTTTTAAAATCAATGATGCCTTCACCAACGGGCACAGGTAGATTTTTTTCTTTATCAATATCTTTAACATGCCACAATGCAAAACGCCCCGGATGCTGATGAAAAAGTTCTACCGGATCTACGCCTGCTTTTACAGCCCAACATAAGTCCAGTTCCATTTTTATATCCGGCGCTAATTGTTTAAGAAAGATATTATAAGGCACCTCTCCTTCTACCGTTTCAAACTCTTCAGTATGATTGTGATAGGCAAGTGTAACATTTGCTTTTTTACAAATTTCGCCGGTTCTATTTAAAATTTCTACAGCCGATTTAACCTCATCAAGCGTATGCGTAGGAATGTTAGCGCACACGAGATACGGCACTCCAACTTCTGCTACTTCGTCAACAAGATCCTGCATATTTTCTTTTAAATTTTTCATTGGTGGAATAGTTATGGGCTTACCGTCCGGGCCGACTGGCATTTTTGCACCAGGAGGCAATTTGA
>JBDTKB010000218.1:0-6125 GCA_039935555.1 Ginsengibacter sp.
GCAATAATTTTTAAGAACAAAACACTATTAAATAATGAAATACAATTTATTAGGAAATACAGGACTTAAGGTTTCTGAACTCTGTCTTGGCACCATGACTTTTGGCGGAAAGGGAAGATTTAAAGCAATTGGCAGCCTTGGTCAGGAGCCTGTGGATAATTTGATAAAAAGATCGATAGACGCCGGAATTAATTTTATAGATACGGCAAACGTGTATTCCGAAGGGATGAGCGAAGAACTGACCGGGCAGGCTATACACAATCTTGGTCTTAATCGTGATAGTTTAGTGATTGCCACGAAAGTTCGTGGCAAAATGGGCGAAGGTCCAAATGACAGTGGTCTTACCCGTAAACATATTTTGCAGCAAGCCGAGGCAAGTCTTCGCCGCCTGAAAACAAGCTATATTGATCTGTACCAGGTTCATAGCTTTGACCCGCTTACCCCATTTGAGGAGACACTGGGCGCGTTGGACGATCTTGTAAAAAGTGGAAAGGTACGTTACATCGGTGCCAGCAATATGGCCGCATGGCAATTGATGAAGGCCCTCGATTACAGCACTTATAATCACGTGGCAAAGTTTGTTTCACTGCAAGCGTATTATACCATTGCGGGAAGGGAATTAGAACGGGAAATTATTCCGCTTCTTCATGATCAAAAAATTGGGCTGATGGTGTGGTCGCCATTAGCAGGTGGCTTACTTAGTGGCAAATACAATAGAAACGAAGAAAGTAAGGAAGGCGGCAGAAGAGTAAACTTTGATTTTCCCCCGATAAATAAAGACCGCGCTTTTGACATAGTTGAATTATTGCAACCTATGGCCGAATCAAAGCAAAGAAGTGTTGCACAATTGGCATTAGCGTGGCTGCTAAAGCAACCTGCCGTAACTACTGTTATTATAGGCGCCAATAAAATGGAACAATTGGACGACAATCTTAAATCGATAGACATTGATTTTACCGCTGAGGAGATGCAACAAATTGCTGATATAAGTAAGCTGCCGGTTGAGTACCCTGGTTGGATGCTGGAATTTACAGGGCAGGATAGACAAAAATAATTGACTTCAGAAAAAATTGAAAAGGCCGATTATAACTTGAGTTGATTATTCAAAGAGCTTTCTGCATATGCTCATGGTAAGTTATCTGTTGAAAGCATTTATATTTCAACAATCCATTGCGGTCAACTTATGGCCAAATCGGCCTGTCGAAAATTATAATTTCTAAAATATTTTATCTATCTTTTTCTTCTCTTTATTTAGGAATTAAAAAAATAAAAGAGATTTCAATTATGAAATATTCATCCCCATTTTTATTCTTATTTCTACTGTTGATTATGCCATTTAATTTATTAATTGCGCAAAAGAAAAAAGATTCCAGTGTTAAGGCCCAGAATTATAATATGGCAAGATTGCCATCAGCTCAAAATAGAAGGGATACGGTTCCAAAGTCAAATCCGCCAAATCAGAGACCACCTTCGACAGAAAATCAAAATGATGAAACGCAGCCCCATCGCCCTTATGTGACAATTGATGCCAACAAGCCCGTACCTGTTGAAACGCCTACTTACATAAGATCTGTATTGCGCATGCAAAGGATTTATGTAAATAATGACGCGATAGAATTGATGCAAATATTAAATCCACAGCTTGCCGGCCAGCAAACCGTTATGAGCGATACGAAACTGGTTTTACCCGTATTTCCTGAACCTGATTCGAAAAATAACAGGGCAATAAATCAACAATTTAAAATTGATGCTGATCCCGATAATAATGTAAACAATGAATTTGCACGAAAAGCTGCTACAACAGATTCGCTTGTAAATATTTTTAATTCAATAAAATTTGACATCGATGATGTAAGGGATCAAAAATATTTAGCTAGTCTTAAAACGCTTTTACCTGCGCTCGTTGATCTTAACAAAAAAGCCATAGATAAAATCAGGCATACAAGCAGGGCTACTGTGAGTACGCTTACGATTGAAACGACTGCTTTAAATAATGTACTTACAAACAGCACAACTACTTCTACCATTTCAGGTGAGAATGTTCGCCAACTATATTCTTTATTGGTTGATATAAATATTCTTTTATCAGGCATTACAGATAGAAAATTACAGATACCGGGTCAATCGGATCAAGGCAGCAATTTGCAAAAGGTTCCTTTTTCCTTTGCTTCTTACCACGCGAACATTTTGCCACCAAAAGCAGAAAAAATTTCATCAAGTGATGATGATCCGCGAAAATTCAATATCTATATTTTTCGCAAAAGTCTCGCCCAAAATGGCAAACAAAATCCTGAATTAAAAGCATATTCTATCTCTTATGCAATACCTGCATTGGCTGATGATCAAACGCAATGGAGTACGATTCCAGAACCTGCGTCTACGGTTCACTGTTACTTCCCACCGGCCAGGTTTAATTTCACCATAACAGATATAAATACAAATGAGGTTTATTCAGCCACTGAAGATTTATTTGATGCACAAAAAGATCCTAATGAAAGATGGACAATTTTAGACCTGCTTGATCGCCATCCTACTTACAGATTAATTTTTCTCATCCCCTGATAAGGTTCTATTAATTAGTTATCCTATTAATTTTATGAATTAGTTATATGGCGACGAATATTTTTATAAGCTACAGGAAAGAGGATAGCAAATGGAATACGCAACTGTTATACGACAGGCTTTCAAAATATTTTTCGCCGCGATCAATCTTTAAAGATTTTAATACTATAAAGGCTGGAGAAGATTACCGAAAAGTGATAGAAAATGCTTTGAGCAAATGTCATATACTATTAGTTATAATCGGCAAAACGTGGCTTAATTCGATGGATGAAAATGGAAAACAAAGATTGCAAAATCCCGACGACCTCTTACGCATCGAAATAGAAACAGCATTGAATAGAAACATACGGGTAATTCCAATTCTTTTCGATAACATTTCCATGCCTTCCAATGCGCAGCTTCCGGAAACACTTTCATCGCTAACACTCAGGCAATCTGTTTCTGTAAGCGAAACAAATTTTGATTATGACATCAGGCATCTTGCAGAAGCGATAAAGAATAAGCGGTTCGAAGAAAATCTTCCAAACCCTTTATTAGATAAACTTGTTCGAAACAGAACCTTGCTAATGGTAGCAGCAGGAACTTTATCGGCCGCTCTATTAACCGGGCCTCTCGGAATAAAATCCTTAAGCTTTCAATGCATTTCGATTGCAGCAATAAGTTTACTGGTTAGCAGCTTATTAATAATGTCTTTACTCAAAAGCAAAATCCAAAATAAAATAAAATCCCGCCTTCAAATAATTAGCATTTCATTGTTTCTAATATTTATAATTGCTCTTGTTATTCATGTTAATTATTTCCAGTCAAATACATTTCTCTACAAGGGATTTGCGGACGTTACTACTCATTACATAAAAGGAAGCGGTTTCACTCCACTTGGAGATTCACTGGCGAGAGCGCACCCGAATATGACAGAGGCAGATATTCTCAAAAAGTTTTTAGGAGGGCCAGGTGAAGCGCAAAGATTATGGATCCCGGCTTCTGTTACCGTCGCTAAAATGCGTATACTGTATTCTTATACCGCGGCAATCATTTTCTTCAGTCTTTTCATTGCAGTACTTGTTGAGTTGCTTGCAATGAAATACAAATCTTCTCCCGCAATTTAGCATTGCATGAAAGGCATTTTTTTATTGAAGAAAATATATTTGACATACCAAATCTTAATTCAAAATAAAAGCATTCATATAAAAAAAGGATACGCATTAAGTATCCTTTTTCAAGTTTTCATTGTAACAAATTTACCCCCTGCTCTTCACGATTGCTTTTGCCGCACCCAGGTGTTTATATAACGTTGGCAAGGCTTTCACCGCAAAATTCCTGAAGGCGGAATCCTTTGAATTTTTAGCAGTTTTTTCAAAAAGGTCAATATCATCGTTATGATCACTTACCATTTTATCAATATAATTTTTATCGAACTCACGGGCAGTATCCTTGCTTAAATCGTCAATTTGTTTTTGCATATCACTTCCAACTGTTGTAGGTAACGTAATGTTTTTTGCTGCTGCAAGGCTCTTCAATTCATCATTTAATTTGGAGTGCTCTTTTACCATCATGGCTCCAAAATCCTTTACCCCTTTACTTACGCCTTTTTGTTCCGCAAGCTTACCGAGGTCCACTTCCATCATTCCTCCATTGGCTGCTTTTACTGCGAAGTCGGCAACATCATCATTCACTGCCATAGTACCCATGGTATCTTTTTTTGCAGCAGACATGTCGGTCGTATCTTTTATGGCATTTGCATCATTTGCTTTTTCTACACTATCTTTTTTACTCTCATCATTATTGTTACACGATTGGCCAACTACTAAAAGTGCGGCAATTACATAAATACTTATTCTTTTCATAATTTAAATTTTTAAGGTTAAGAATTCATTCCTAAACAAAAGTTGAGCCATTAAAAATAAATCACAGCGATACCAGATTGTTAATTAGAACTCATCAATATTTAATCTTAAAAAGTATGAGTAATTATTAAAAGGAAAAAAATTGTGAAAATTTCTACACAAATCGAAAAATGTTTCTAAACATCCTCATGTTGTGTATCAAAATAACCAGGCATAATGGCTAATTAGAAATTCCAATGGTTTTTTTCATGGCATGATTTTGTCATTTACACAATAGGAAAAATTCTGAAAAAATAAAAATTAAAAACTATGGCAGAGCTACATGTACAGCGTAAACGCAACAATTATGTGTGGGTGTGGATTGTTTTAATAATAGTGATAATAGCGGCGGCATTTTATTATTACACCAATTATTATAAGAAAAATAATACGGCTACAGATAATGTTACGGGTCTTAAAATTAAACAAATCGAAAAGCAACCCGGTACCCTAAATTTTCTTGAGGAGGTAAAAAAAGCCCTGAATGAAAGTGCCGTTTCTAAAAGAGAAACGCACCCTGTGGTATTTCTGAATTAGGCCCTGGATATCGCGATTGTTTAAAATTTAAAAAAATTAAAGCCATGTATAAAGAAAAATATCTTATTAATAGTAACCTTAAAGAGCTTCGCTCAAGTGATTTTGAGATAAGAAATGGTGAACCTGATATAAGAGGATGGAAAGTAAAAACTCCACAAAACCTGGATATTGGAAAAGTAGATGAATTGTTATTTGATGCCGTATCGTTTAGCGTTAGATATCTCGTGGTTGCACTTAATGGCAAAGCTATCAACCTCGCATCCCGTGATGTTTTAATACCTGTTGGATTAGCAGACCTTAGAAAAGACGATAAAACGGTAATTTTTCCAGAAGTAACAGCAGGACATTTTGCGTCATTACCTGATTATAAAAAAGGGAACGTAACCGTTGAGACAGAGCGCGCCATAAGGACGGTTTTTGCGCCATCTGATGGCATTACTTATAAAGATGCAGATTACGAACATGATCCAAAAGAGTTTTATAACCATGAACATTTTGACGAAGAAAAAATGTATAAATCCGCAAACCCAACCGATGAGCCGATCGATCCATTTCCAGATGAGAGATAAGACGTAAACACGCAGCGGCGTATAATTCGCGGGGATGAAAGAAGTCAAATCTAAAAAAAAACTTTATTAGGTCAGTCCGATATTAATTTCAACCTACTTAAGAATTTTACACTTCATTTTAAGGTAGACAATACTCCCATCATACCACAAAGTGAATTTGATGTGCGTTTTCAGGCAGTTAAAATATGAAAAAAATTCGTTCAAACAATGTAGGTTCTACCGTTTGTTCTCTATCCCACAGTAACGATCCGTGAGAGTCACTATCTGGCCTGCCTGTTCTACACGCAGTCTCTGACAAACAGTGAAAATAACTATAGGTTAAAGTGAAATGCTTTTGATAGCTTTACAATCACAAGTATTTTTGCTTTATTATTGTTTTTCAAAGAAAATTTATGAAGACATTGTTGTTCGCAATATTTTTTATTGCTGCTTTAAGTTCATGCAAGATGATGACCGGAAATGGTAATGTGAAAAAAGAAACACGCAATCCGGGTATATTTACCAAAGTTCATTCGTCGGGTTCTGCGGATGTTGAAATAACCAGCGGAAGCAATTGCGCAGTAACCGTAGAAGA
>JBDTKB010000219.1:0-12756 GCA_039935555.1 Ginsengibacter sp.
ACCGTCTCAGGTAATGCATCTGATTCTTCAAAGAATATCTATGGGTATTTTAGTGTAAGCTACACCGTTAGTGGCACAGGAACCGTTTATAATTATGGAAGCGCATCATCTCCCATAAAACTGAAGCCGACCTTTGGTTCTCCTGCAAACGGACTGTATCCATGGGCTGCAACGGTCATGCTGCCGGGTGCAACTATAGTTCCTTCTAAAACAAAGCTTACCATTACCGGAAACTTTATTTACCAGCTTTCGCTTAGCAGTGAGCAGGGAAAGTTATCCGCTACCGATGCGGGGCTCGCGAATAAAACAGTGTTCGTTCAGTAGCAAATAGTTTTATCGTATATATTTTACTTTAAAAGGCTGTCCAAATTTTTGGGCGGCCTTTTAATTTTTAAATCAATTTTAATGAAAGGAAATAAAATACTTTTGATTTAATTTCCCTTTCATGCGACGATTAATTATTATAACTATTCCTGTTTTGATTATTTCATGTATGCCGCGATACATAGCAAAATCATATAAGGGAAAACCGTGGCAAGTTCAAACTATTCCTGGTAAAATAGAATTCGAATTTTTTGATAAGGGTGGTGAAGGAATTGCCTATCATGACTCGGACAAAATCAATAATGGAAGTGGAAAATTGAATCCGGCAAATGGAAGTTTTCTAAATGAATTTCGAATGCATGAAGGTGTTGATATTTCCTACACGAAGCCCGGTAATATTGATAATAATACTTTTAATAAAGTTGAGCCAGAAATGAATCAATTGTATGTGGGATGGACAAAGCCAGGTGAATGGATTAAATATACAATCAAGGTTGAAAGGTCAGCAATGTACCGAATAGGATTGAAATATACAGCAAATGGTGATGGGGAAATTGGTTTAGATATTGATGACTTCCAAACCGCAACGGCTATAAAAATTACTTCTACGCACAACGACGCTGATACAGTCGCGTGGCGGCAATGGCATCATTGGAATTCTATCGATTCTTTAACATCTATTCATTTAAAAAAAGGATGGCACGTGCTTACGCTGCATGTTGTTGAAAATGGAAATATGAATTTTGATTACCTGAAATTCACCAGGAAAAATGATAAAACGGCCAACCGCTTTAATTAATAAATAACCTTCCTCAAAAGAAGATCTATTTACAAGATTTGGTTGAACTCAAGTCTCTCACCATCTGGCCCGGTAATGTAAAAATACTTGCAGCCTTTAGTCCAAAAGGGCAAGAATACAGTTGATTCTTCAATTAAATCAAAAGCATTATTTTTTAAATATTCCAAGGCTTCATCAATATTATTTACATCAAAAGCAATATGATCGATGTGCCCGTTTTTTCGTTCCCTGGTTTCTATTAAGCCTTCTTTAGGCATTTGATAAAGCTCCAAAATAATATCACCACTTTTTATCATATACACTTTTCCTTCATTGCCTTTATGGGTAAATAATGAAGACATCACATTTTCAAATCCAAGCTTTTTATAAAACCTTGCTGATAATTCGAGGTTTGTAACGGGTATGCCTACATGCTGAATTTTGTTTATTACAAACATCTTCTTAAATTTTATTTAAATGGAAATATCAAATATCATGGCTTGATATAAATTTCGTTCAAAAAACTTTTTTTGAAAAGCAGATTGCACGATCGAAAACAAAATATTTCCATGCTTCCAAAAATGTAAAGCAAATCGCCGGAACATTATCTAAACAGTAACGGGTAATTCTGCTTCGATAGTTATATAATAGGCGATAACGATGGCTACGGCTGCAATTGTTGCAAAAATTAATATCTTCTTCATAAAATTGGATAAGAAAATATATCAATTATTATACCACCAACTTTGTTTAAAATAGTAGGCTCTTCTAAATTTCTCGTGTTGAAAAAAGTTTGGATTAAATGCCCCAAGTCTGTTTAAATAAAATTTAATGTGCTAACCAATATTATAAAGAAACGTTAATGTAACTCCCGTTTTCAAGGTGCCGTGTGGAAGCATTCATATTTGAGCATAAAAATTGCACTATGCGCAATTCTGTCGCTTATAAGTATTAAAGAAAAAACCGTGGATATAAAAGAAGACCTTAATGGCCAGGATGAAATTAATAAGTTACGGCTGGAAACCAAAGACTTAAAAAAGGACCTTGAGAGAGAGAGGCTCCTTCATAATATGCTGTACAAGGAGTGGAAAGAATTGCAAGAGCAGGCATCCTCACGAGAAAATAGTGTAGTTGAAAATGCTAAACCAAGGAATAGTTTGTATAAATATGCTTTTTATATTCTTCTAATTATAACGGTACCAATTGTTTATTTTCTGTATCCACCAGCAGGCTTTGAAAAAACTCATTTAGCTACCCGGTCGATTCCCGATTCTGCTTTACCGAGGGATTCATCCTCAACCATGGTGACTTCAACTTCAAAAGACACTGTCGCAAAAATTGATGCTCCTTCACCTGGTGAAACGAAAAAAAATAATGAAATCCCCGTCCAAAAAACTAACGTGCCTGCAACGGTAATAAAACCGGCGGAGAAAAAATTGACCCCGGGAGATAGTTCAAAAAAACCGGCAAAATCAATTGTGTTTAAACCTTTGATTGAAGGACCGATAACAGACGACATCAGGGATTCGATTGCTTCTGAAGGTTTTAGCGCCTATTTCTACCATAACCGCAATCCATACCGCCGATCGTCAGAGCGATACAAAATATGGATTAAAGGCTGGAACAGCGGAAAAGAAGAAGGAAAAAAAGTGGTGGCTAAAGACCCTTCTTTAAAAAACAGATAATTATTAATCCACTTCAATTTAATGGATTTATTTCTTTTGTATTTACCCATTAAAACGGTCCGTAATTTAGCAAATGTTGAAATAATATCTTTCAACAAGCTCGTTACTTTTTATGAGCTAATTCCCTCCAATCTTTTTCATTTACTGTAACTCCAAATTTTTTTGCAGCTTTCTTAATGTTTTCAAAAGCTTCCTTTCGTTCCTCATCTGTTACACCTTTCACCTGGTCAAACCGTGCCATTGCATTGCGCACATGTGAAGCATCTTCGAGCGGTTCTTTTCGTTTTTTAGGAAATGCATAAGTGCTGTCTGCGATTTTATTTTTATCCGCAGTATCTAATTTGCCATTTGGTGTACTGGCTTTACTGGTTGTTTTTATTGGCATTTTATGTAGTTTAAATTATAGGTTCTTTATAATTTTTAATTACATATTTCATGCCGTAAGATTAAATTTTTAAATAATATCAGAAAAGTACCGTTGGAATTTAAACATAAAACAGGAGTAAATCACATGAGTATCTTTCTTAGAGACCGTGCTGGTTATTTAAGTAAGAAATATAATTTTCCATCTCCCATTGTGCTTTTACTTTCAGGAATAGCGATTTGTCTACTCTCTATTTGATCTTATTGCGTATCGCTTATTGATAAGCTTTGCAGTTATTATTGCCAGGTTCTTACAAAATAATATCGCGTGTATGCATATACGTTAAATGCTAAAAAACTCCGACATTACTTGTATTCTTTTTAAAGATAAAAGATAGACCTCCACCTTCCACCTCCATCAATATTATTGCTTATTAATATATTTTGTTATGTCTCAAAAGAAATGTAATAAAAATCGGGTTTGCGGTAAATAGGCGTAACTTTCCTATGATTAACCACCACGCCCCCTTACTCAAACATAAATTAATTTTCTCAACTTGCTGATACGTTATCAATTAGAAACGAAGGCGGAGCTCATTCAGGGACTGTTATTTCAAATAATAAGTTCATGAAGTTTCATAAACTATTATTGGAAAATAAAAAGGATCGCATTATTCAAAAAGGATGAAACAAGAAAAAACTATAAGCGAGTTAGTTAGTGCACTAAAGGATCTCACTTTCCGGAATGAGGAAAATCAAAAGCGAATTTCAACGTTGGTAGCACTTAATGACGAACTTGATTTTCAAAATAAAAAGAAGGAGTCGGAGGAGGAAAGAATAAAAGAAGGCGCGGAAAGACTGGCAGAAACCTTGAGGATAAAAACACTGGAAGAAAAAAACGGGATACTGGAAAGTATCGGAGATGCTTTTTTTGCAGTTGATAAAGATTGGGTTGTAACCTTTTGGAACAACCAGGCAGAAAAAATGCTGGAGAAAAAGAAAGATGAAATTATCGGAAAAAATTTATGGAGTGAATTTCCGCAGAGCGTTGAATCATTATCTTTTAAAAAATATCACCAGGCTATTGAAACTAATACAATTCTACACTTTGAAGACTATTATCAAACTATAAACAGGTGGTACGAAATAAGTGCTTACCCTTTAGAAGGGGGTTTGTCGGTCTATTTTAAAGATGTGTCTGAGAGAAAACTTTCAGATATAAGAGTGAATCAATTAAATGAAAGCCTTCAAAAACAAACTGACAAACTTACCGTATCAAATGAAGAGTTGGAACGGTTTGCCTATGTTACCTCACACGATTTGCAGGAACCGCTAAGAATGGTAAGCAGCTTTTTACAGTTGCTGCAGAAAAAGTATGACAACCAACTGGATGAAACTGCCCGGAAGTATATCAATTTTGCTGTTGATGGTGCAGAAAGAATGAAAATATTAATACTTGACCTGCTGGAATTTTCGAGGATAAGTGCTTTTGTAGAAGATCATATCACGATCAATCTAAATGATGTAATCGCAAAAGCCTTGCTTGATCTGAAGGTTTCGATTGATGAATCGGCGGCGATAATTGAAGTTGCTTCTTTACCACAGGTATGCGGAAACCGATCGCAGTTATTGCAGTTGTTTGAAAATATTATCGGGAATGCGATAAAGTATAAAGGCCATTCGACTCCGGTAATAAGCATAGGTTACATTGATTTGCCTGGTGAGTGGCAGTTTTATGTACAGGATAACGGCATTGGTATAGACGAAAAGTTCTATGAAAAAGTCTTCATTATTTTTCAGCGATTACACAGCAGGAAAGAATACAAGGGAACAGGGATTGGGCTCGCCATCTGTAAGAAGATTGTTGAATTACACGGTGGCAGAATTTGGCTGGAATCGATTAGAAATCACGGGAGTAAATTTTTCTTTACCATCAGAAAATTGCAGGTTTCTAATCACGATGATTCCCATGTGCTATGCGAAGACATAGATGAATGTATAAAATAATTGTTTTTAAAAAGAATAAATGATGAAAAAAGATGCCAAAATTCTCCTGATAGAAGATAATGAAGGCGATGCCGAACTAACAAAGGAGGCGCTCAAAAAGCATTCAGAATACCTGGAAATAACTGTTATTACTAACGGAGAAGAAGCGATACAATATTTAAAACTAAACCATGAAATACTTCCTCAACTCGTATTTCTTGATATTAATTTACCAAAGGTGGATGGTAAAGAAGTTTTGCATTTTATCAAAAATAACGATAAGTTGAAAAAGATTCCCGTTGTAATGCTCACCTCTTCCGCGCTGCAAAATGACATAAATTATGCCTACAACAATCATGTAAATTGTTATATTGTCAAATCCGGAAATTTAAAAGATTTCATGGACACAATAAATTCAATTGAGAGATTTTGGATGCACTGCGTAACCTACCCAAAAACAGGATAAATGTATAAAGGGCAAATTATATCGATTTTAATTATTGAAGACAACCCTGGTGACCAGGTTTTGTTGCATGACAATTTACTGGCTACCAGTTTATCCCTGGGCGAGATCGTAATGGTGGATACGCTGGAAGAAGGTAAAAATGCATTGGGAGCGAAAGACTTTGCACTCGTGTTCTTAGATCTTTTTTTAAGCGATAGTGAGGGATTGGATTCATTGTCTGAACTAATAAAAATAAATAGTAAACTGCCTGTAATAATTTATTCGGGATTAACAGAAACCGAAACTGCCATTAAGGCCATTGCATTGGGTGCGCAGGATTTTTTAATAAAAGGGGCATACGACAATAGTTTGCTTGAAAAAACAGTCCGCTATAGTATCGAAAGAAAAAGTAATCTGGACGCATTGGAAGAGAGCTTGGAAAGATATAGCTTACTCAGCCAGGCAACACACGACATGGTGTGGGATTGGGACCTTACTACCGACCATGTTGAAAGAAACAAAGAAGGTTGGAAAAAAATATTTAAATCCGCCGAAGGCGAAAAAGGAAATAGAGAAGACTGGCCGGCCAAGGTGCACCCCGATGACAGGAGAAGAGTGTTGCTTGCCGTAAATGAAGCGATTTTATGCGAAACTAAACATCTTTTTGAAGAGGAATTCAGGATAATTAGAGACGATGGAACCATCGGTTTTATTGAGGATCGCGGTTATATTATTCGCAACGAAAATGGTAAAGCCACCCGCGTGATCGGTGCCTCGCATGATATTACGGAGAGAAAAATTGCCGAAGAAAAAGTTTTATCAAGCGAGCAGCGTTTTAGGTCTTTGATTCAAAACAGTTCCGACATTGTGAGTGTTTTAAATGCTGAAGGGACTTATACCTACGTTAGCGCATCATCAAAAAAAATATTAGGTTACGATCCCGATTTTTTTTTAGGCAAGAGCCCCTTCGCATTCATTCATGAAGATGATTTCCAAATTGCCAGGGACTCATTAGCTGATCTTGAAACAACGAAAAACGTAGTAGCTCCTCTTATTCGAATTAGAACGGCATCGGGCGTTTGGCGCTGGATCGAAAGTTCAATGTCTAACTTGTTGGATGATCCGGCAGTTGCGGGTATTGTGATTAATTCGCGTGATGTTACCGAGCGAAAGATTGCTGCTGATGAACTTATAAAACTTTCGATGCTTGCAAAAGAAACCGTTAATGGAGTCGTAATAAGTGACGAGCACAAAAATATAACATGGATTAATAATGCCTTTGCAAGAATGTTCGAATATAGTTTAGAAGAAATAAAGGGGAAAAATATTAATAGGTTTTTACATGGAACTGAAGGTGGCCAGAAAACTGCCTATGATCTCGAACAAAAATTTATGAATAAACACCCCTCGGTTTTTGAAAGTGATAACCAAACCAAATCAGGGAAAAAAATATTAGTAGAGATACAGGTTCAGCCAATTTTTAATGAAATGGGAAATTTTAAGCAATCTTTTGCATTAGTAACCGATATTACGAATCAAAGATTTTTGGAAGAAAAGGTTGAACTGGAAAAAATCCTGAAACAAAAAGAGATAACTAAAGCCGTATTTGCTGCCCAGGAAAGTGAACGTTCGGAAATTGGAAGGGAACTTCACGATAATGTGAACCAACTTTTAGGCGCTATACATCTTTATATTGAAATGGCTCTTAAAAATGAATCCAACAGGGATGCATTATTAACGAGTGCATCTGCGTATACATTGGATGCGGTTGAAGAAATAAGAAAATTATCTAAAACACTCGTAACTCCGCTAATAAAAGAAACAGGCCTTTTAGATTTGATCAAAGATCTTGCAGATGACATAATGAGGGTACATCCTGTAAAAATACATTTAAAAGGAAATGATTTTTCCGATGACTACTGGAATGATAAATTTGAACTTAATATTTTCAGGATAATTCAGGAGCAACTGAATAACATTTTAAAGCATGCACAGGCTCACAATATTTTTATAAATGTTGGTGAATGTGACGGTGAAGTTTTACTGTCTATTGAGGATGACGGAGTTGGGTTTGACACCACTAAGCGGTCTGAAGGAGTTGGAATCCACAATATAAAAAGCCGTACTGAACTTTACAATGGGATTATAGTCCTGAATTCTCATTTGGGAAAAGGAACTTCATTGTCTGTAAGGTTTAAAAAAATTATATTACCAGTTACAATAGCCGGAAAGTATGCAGTTTAATTTATCTTTCTAAATAGCTTTCCTCCCAGGCTTCTTGATTTATTTTCTATCTGTATAATAAAATAAATATGAATATGCGAACTCACTTAATTGATGGTATAAAGGTGACGAGTTGTAGGAAAAAAATTAAATTCAAATACTTTAAAGTAGCCTCGACAGGAATCGAACCTGTATCTGGAGCTTCGGAAACTCTTATACTATCCATTGTACGACGAGGCCATTAATAAATGACTGAATGCTATTTTGGTTGGCAAATTTACAATAAAAATTTTCCGGTACATCGGGCTGTTTTAATTGAAACTTGAGCGTTGCATTATTTAATTAATCCATGAGCGTTGGTACTAAATATTTTTACAGCTATTGCAAGCAGGATAACGCCAAAAAATTTTCTAACAACAATCAAACCATTTGGGCCCAAAGCTTTTTCAATCCATCGTAACGATTTTAATACGGCAAAAATCACGGCGCAATTAATGAGTATTGCGATTAAAATATTGATGTCGAAATAATTTGCCTTTAGCGACATAATGGTCGTAAGCGTGCCTGAGCCGGCAATCAGCGGAAAGGCTATCGGAACTACGCTTCCACTTTTTGGATTGTTATCCGGCTTGAAAAGGTCCAGTCCCAATATCATTTCTAATCCTATTATGAAGATCACAATACTTCCAGCCACTGCAAATGATTGCACATCAAGCCCAAGCAAGTTTAAAAAGGGTTGCCCTAAAAAAAGAAATAAGATCATGAAAGCGCCTGATGCAATAGTTGCTTGCGCAGAACGTATCACGCCTCCCATTTTTTCTTTTAAAGAAATTAGGATAGGAATTGAACCCAGGATATCTATCACCGCAAATAACGTAAATGTAACTGTGATGATTTCATCAACTTTTATATTGGCAAAATCGGCCATTTAATGTTTTGTACAAATGTAGTATAGATAAACCAACACTAAAAGAACCTCGCTCCGCAAACGCCACGTCATATTTGAGTTTGCTGCGAATTTATAAAGCGATCTGTATTCCGGCATTCATATTAAACCCTTTAGTTGTAAATCCTCTCGTTACAAAATATTTTTCATTAGTTACATTTTGAAAGTCAGAGAAGATGGTGAATTTTTTATTAAACTTATATCTACAATAAAAATTCAAAGTATAATATGCGTTCAATTGATAAGGCGCAGCCATATATTGCGGCTCAAAAGCCTTGCTCACCGTTTTTAAATGCATTGAAAGAAATACATTTTTTGTAACATTATAATTCAACGAAAGATTAAAAATACTCTTTGGCCTTTTGTATAAATTGAAAAATGATGTGTCTTTACCCGGAGAAGTTTGTGTCGTTACTTCCCCATCAACAAAAGTATAATTGGCAGACGTTGAAAATTGGGGTGTAAAATTAATCGACGCTTCAGCTTCCACGCCATAATCATGTTGCTTATCTCCGTTAATATAATTGCTTGCATAAGAAGTCGGATCAGTGTAAAAAAGAAAAACATCTTTCCCATTTCTTATAAATCCGGTTATGCGGGCGTTTATTTTATTTGTGGAATATTGAAGACCTGCTTCATAGCTGGTAGTTGTCTCAGGCTTTAGATTTTTATTGCCGTATTCTGAATACAATTGATATAAAGAAGGTACGCGGTAGCCAGAAGAAATGTTTGCATATATTTTATACTGGTCATTAATTACAAAAAAAGGATTGATGGAATAAGTGAAATTATTTCCATAAATACTATGATGATTCCACCTTCCCCCTAAATCAAAATTGAAACCTTTGTTCGATTTTATGAATAACGATGCATAACCGCTGAATTGATTTGTATGCGCTGAATCTGCCGCTATCGGCAAAGCAGGGTAACCATAGTCCGGTAGGTAAATATAAAGCTGGTTCGTTTTATTTTGACGGTAGTCTGCGCCGGCAAGAAGGGACATATGTTTACTTATATCTACGCTGGTATACACTTCCGCAAAATTTGAAGTGCCGTTATATCTTCCTTTTTGATAAGTTGAATATCCGCCAACGTCTGTTGAATCATCTAAAAAATTACGGTTGAAAATATTATAATTGTACTGTGCTTTTATAAATCCGCTTTTTAGTTTATGGTCAATGGAAAGCCCCGCTATAGTGTTATCATTATGGTAGGTATAATCTTTATCATCCATAAATGCGCCGGCATCAATATCAGCATGGTTGTTATTATATTTACCGAAAATATTAATGGATGTCTTTTTGAACGGATGCATTCCGTAATTCAATTGTACCACGTCTTGTTTAAAACCGTCCTTATCAAAATTGTTTTTTCCTGTAGAATCATATGCAGATGAAAATCCCTTGCTATCAATTTTATTGTATGAGATTAAATACGTTTGTCCTTTACCGTTAGTTCCGCTTAAAGAGATTGATTCTTTATAAGTTTTATAACTTCCCGCAGAAAGGTCAACGTTTAAATTAAAGGGTTTGGCTTTACTTTTTTTACTAATAATGTTGATTACACCCGCAAGGGCATCCGAGCCATACAACGTAGATTGAGCGCCCTTTAAAATTTCAATTCTTTCAATATTATCTACCGCAAAATTATTAAGATCAAATTCGTTGGAAATGCCGGAAGGGTCATATAAAGGAATTCCATCCAGCAAGATTAATGTATTGGCCGAGGAAGCGCCTTGCATGTAAACCGTTTGATTAGTTCCTAAATTATTATCAGCGCCATTGATCATTAAACCGGGCTGCTGGTTTAATACCTCTCCAAGGGTTTTCCCGAAACTTTTTTGTAATTGATCCTGTGAGATAATGTCCACAACCTTTCCCGTTTCGGCCTGCTTTTGCAGAAACTTGTTAGCAGTTATAGTTACTTCATCTAATGTTTTTGTAGTGTCTTTTTGTGCCTGTGCATAGCCGCTGAAGATTACAGCAGCCGCAATAAAAATTCCTTTTTTCATTTTGTAGAGAATTTTTTTGTGACTGCTTTCGAAATAAAAAAAGAAAGAAATATAAACGCCTTTTAGCTTTTACACTCCATGCCTTTCACCCGAAAGCTTTGAATTGATTTTAATGCAACAGGCAGGTCTTCTGGCTTAAGCGTCTTAAATGCCTTCCCGTCCAATTTATATGGACAGTGGCGAAAGATCTAAGATGTTACTCCTTTCTTTTTGCAAAGATCGGGGCTTTTTACAGCTACGGGGATAGCGCCGGAATTACACCGGCTTCCCTTTTAATCCCGGGTTTTAATCGGGAACCAATTACGCGCCAAAAGTAATCGCAATATTTTTGGAATTCAAAAACAAAATTTTAAGTCTTTGAAAAGATGGTAAAGTTTTTCCTAATTTTTTTTGCTGATTAGTCAACTTTAGGAACGATTGAATTGAAAGATTATCCCGGCATAATAATTTGTTCCCGGAGCAAGGTTGTAATAACGGCCCGCAGCAGCGTTGATATCATTACCAAGACTGTATTTTTCATTTAAAATATTTTCAACGCCCGTAAATAATTCCCACGCTATTTTTCTTGTTGCGCTGGTTTTAAAACCGAGCCGGAGGCCAAGCAATCCATACGGGGATGCATAGGAGGAGTTGGCATCGTTTAATGCAATACGGCCGCTATAAAAAAAATTGGTGTTAGCGTATAGCCCAACTTTTGTATTAACATCAAACCCGGCGGCAACTGTTTGTGCAGCCACCCCCGGAATTGTATTTCCGGAATAATCGGCCGCTAATTGTTTGAAATTTTTATAATAAAAATTATCCCATGTATCACTTGCGTGCAAAACTGCATGATTAATAAAAGCATTTGTGTTGTTACTAATTTCATAAGAAATATAACTCTCCAATCCATTTTGTTTTCCTGAACCCGCATTTACAAAATAATCAGCACCGCCAGTATTTTGCCGCTGTACAATAGAATTTTTAATACGGTAAAAAAATGCATTTATATCAAAGTATAATTTTCCGGCAAAAAGATTTCCTCTTGCTCCAAATTCATAATCTAAACCGTCCTCGGCCTGGAGTGTTGTATTAAAAACGTTTGTGGACGGTAATATTTCTGCGGTTGTTGGAGGAGAAAATCCCCTGGCAATGCTGGCATATACTGAGACCGACGGATTTAATTTTTTAAGTATCGCAAATCGCGGTGTAATCTCATTATTGAATTTGCGGTTATCATTTACCGGCGGCACAGTTGATAACCTTGAAAAATTAAGCCGATATTGATTGATGCTTGCGCCAGTGGTAAAGATCCAGCCGGTGGCCAATTCAACATTTGCCTGCACAAAAATAAAGCCCTGGTTGTTATAAATTTCATCATCAGTTTGAAGAGAATCAGTTTGTCCATTCTTATTATTGTAAATTCTTTGTGTATTATAATTCTGTTGAAACTCCGCACCGGCATTGAATGTTAATACAGTACTTTTTAATTTTTTATCAAACTCAAAAACTGTACGCCCACCAAAATGGGGCTCGGTTGTTCTGCCGTAATTACGAAAAGACGGGTTGCGTGTCTGCGTATATGCGCCATAGATTGACGTAGTATTTTTAAAATTTTCGTTGAAATTATTTTCATAGCTAAAACCAATTAAAAAGGTTTTTTGGTAAAAAGCTGCCTTTGCCTGTGCGGCACTGGGAAACCCGCCGGCCGCTGGCCTTGCTGACTTACCATTAATAATATATTCTTTTAAAGTGAGTGCACCGGGCGTTTGGTAATACAGGTCCGCATATAAAAAATGCGCCTGCAATTCAGATTTGTAATTAGGCTTTGATACAACATCCCAGGTAAGCACATCGCGGTGCATGGCGGTGTGGTTCCTGTATCCGTCGCTAGTTTGGTGCTGGTAGTTGATGGTACTGTGCGTACTGTCGTTGCCTAAACGAATATTCGCGCTCACATTATTCAAGTTATAACTCCCGGAATTATAAGCAAGAGAAATCCCGGGATGAAATAAA
>JBDTKB010000220.1:0-13570 GCA_039935555.1 Ginsengibacter sp.
GCGAACTCGGCGGAGCATTTCTCGGGCTAACTATTTTAGAAAGGGAAAAGAAAGTTTTTCTTGAAACGAAGGGAGTTCAGCCTGATCTTGAAAACCAGGATTATATTATTGGCCGGCTTTTAAAACCTGAAGCCAGGAAAGATATTATTGAATTTTTTGCTGCGGAAGAGATTATTCCTACAGCCATGATCGACATAAGTGATGGCCTTAGTAGCGAACTGTTGCATATTTGCAAGCAAAGCAAAACCGGTTGTGTTTTGTATGAAGAAAAAATTCCGGTGAATGAAATGGCCCGGCAGTTTGCTTATAAACTTGAATTGGACCCAACAGCCTGTGCCCTCAGCGGGGGCGAAGATTATGAATTGCTGTTTACAATTGATCCCAAAGACTATAATAAAATTGCGGAAAATAGCAACATAAGTGTTGTGGGTCACATCACGGAGAAAGAAAAAGGACTGAAAATAATTACCAAAGGTGGTAATGAGCATAAACTTACCGCGCAGGGCTGGAACGCTTTTGAATAATATCTTTACGAGGAAAATCGCTGCCTGAAAACATCACGCATTAATTTACAATTTTTATACAGAGTTTTGCAAACCATGAGGCGCCCCCTACACCTGTTGTTCCTTTTACCAGTTTTTTTCTCATGTTCGGTTTCAAAGAATTATAATCCAAACAAAAAATATTCAAAGGAAGAATTGCGACAGGATTATTCCCTGCTGCGCAATATTCTTGAAAAGAAACATCCATCGCTTTATTGGTACACATCCAAAGACAGTATGGATTATTTTTTTAATGAAGGATATAAAGCGATTACTGATTCAATGACGGAATTGCAATTCGGCTGGAAAATTCTTGCACCAATTACGGCAACCATTCATTGCGGGCACACCAGCTTTAGCATGAGCAAAGGCTGGGATAAATTTATCAAAAGAAGAAACATTCCTTCCTTCCCGCTTTTTTTAAAAATTTGGAACGATACGATGGTCGTAACATTCAACCTTAATAAGAACGATTCTGTTCTAAAAAAAGGAACGATCATTACTTCAATAAATGGCATACGAAACGCTGATCTTATCAACATCATGTTCGATTATATGGTAAAAGATGGCTACTCAGAAAATGTAAACTATATCAGGCTTAGTACGAGTTTCCCTTATTTTCATCGTAATATTTTTGGGCTTTATAAAATATATAATGTCGGGTATATTGATGAAGCTGGCAATGAGAAAAACATTTCAATTCCTTATCACAATGTGCCGGGCGATTCTCTCCACAAGCGAAAAAGGCCACCCGGAATGGAAAGAAAAATGACTCCTCAACAAAGGCGTGAAAATATACGTTCATTACAAATTGATACATCATTCGCGTTGATGACAATCAATAGTTTTTCAAAAGGCCATTTAAGGAATTTTTTCAGAAGATCGTTCCGTAAAATCCGGCAACAAAAAGTAAAGAATTTGGTGGTTGATATACGTGCGAATGGCGGCGGCGATATAAATAATTATGTATTGCTTACCAGGTTTTTAAGAAAAACTCCTTTTAAAGTGGCAGACACAACTGATGCTGTGAGCAAGAGCCTGCGCCCTTATACAAAATATATTTCTTCGGGATTTTTTGACAATATCGGGTTGTTTTTTGTAACGCATAAGGAGCGCGACGGCAAATATCATTTTGGATTTTGGGAGCGACATACGTTCATGCCTAAACGAAAAAATTATTTTAATGGAGATGTTTATGTCCTTGTGAACGGTTTAACTTTTTCCGCATCTACGCTTTTTTGCAATGCCGTAAAAGGGCAACAAAATATTACTCTTGTTGGTGAAGAAACCGGTGGCGGATGGTATGGAAATTCCGGAATAATGATTCCTGACATTACCTTGCCCAATACAAAATTGCGGGTACGCCTGCCCTTTTTTCGCATCGTTCAATATCAACATATTGCCGAAAAAGGAACCGGTGTAATGCCCGATGTTTATCTCAGCCCGGTGTTGAAAGATATAATTGATAATGTGGATACAAAAATGGAAAGAGTAAAAGAAATGATTAAGGAAAAAATCCGTTAATTACAGGTAGCCGAAGCCGTTATATACATTTTATGACTTCAAGATTTTCATTTAATAAAACAAGGTCTGCATTAAAACCATTCAATATTTTTCCTGTTTCATTGTCCATTCCTAAAACTTTCGCCGGGTAAAGGCTTGCCATTCGTAAAGCTTCCTGCAAGGTAATGTCAGAATTTTCTACGCAATTTTTTACTGCTTTCATCATCGTTAGCGATGAGCCACTTAGTATTCCTTTAGATTCATATTTGTCGCCCTTTAATTCGTGTGGGTAAGGCCCATTTTTTGTTTCCGTTACCGCATCGGTAATCAGGAATAATCTTTCGCCCATTAATTTCTTTGCAAGATTTATCATAGCAAAATCTACGTGATAACCGTCGGCTACAACACTACATGTTACCGCCGGATTTAGCATTACGGCCGCAGGTAATCCTGGCAAGCGGTGGTGTAAAGCACTCATTGCATTGAACAAATGCGTGGCGACAGTAATGCCATTATTAAAGAACGCGGAAGCTTGTTCATATGTTGAATTGCTATGACCCGCAGAAACGATAATGCCATAACTTTTTATAAGATGTATTATTTGCGGGGAACAAACTTCAGGTGCAATGGTGATCATTTTAATGGCGCCCTTTCCATATTCCAAGAGATCTTTTACCTCATCAATATCGGGCGAATGAATGAAAGATTCAATGTGCGCGCCACGCTTCTCTTTGTTAATCCACGGGCCCTCAATATGTAAACCCGGAACGCCAGCTCCCCCGTTTTTCCAATAATCATTTATTGCGTCTATCCCTTTTTTAAATACTTCCATGGAATTTGTTGCAATGGTTGGTAGAAAATATTTAGCGCCTCCATCGTTACAATATACTTGCATTTTGTAAAGCGTTTCCGTGTTGGGATAAACTGAAAATAAATTGGAATGAGCGCCGTATATCTGTATATCAATAAATGCCGGAGCAATAAAAGCGGCATGTTGAATTATAGCAACATTTCCTGGCAATTCTTTTACAGAAATCAAATCTTCTATTTTGCCTTCGTCTATAATAACAGCAGCATTTAAAATAAAATATTCTCCCGTAAAAATTTTGTCTGCAGTGTAAGCTTGCCTCATTTTTAAATGTTTATTTCAAATGAATCCGCATCTTTCCAGAAAGGAAATTTCTCCCGCACTTCATCTAATTTTTCTTTTTGTAAAGTATAAGTGAAAACATCCTCTTCTTTTGATTTGTGATATAATATTTCTCCCAGCGGATCAATAATCATACTATCGCCGCTATGGTAAATTCCATTGCCATCGTTACCAACACGATTAACGCCAATACAATAACATTGGTTTTCGATAGCCCTGGCTTGCAACAAAATTTTCCAGGCATTAATTCTTCGCTCAGGCCAGTTGGCAACATAAATCAGCACATCGTATTCCGGGTTTTTTTCTTTTGTTGCTAACGATGATATAGATTGTCTTGCCCACGCAGGAAACCGTAAATCATAACAAACCTGCAGGTTTATTTTCCAGCCTTTTACGGAAGCAATTAATCTTTTGCTGCCCTGGTTATAATGCGTGTGTTCGTTACCGTAAGCAAATAAATGGCGCTTGTCGTAAGTGCCAAAATTTCCATTGGGCAACATCCATATAAGGCGGTTAAAGTATTTTTTATTTTCTTCTATGATTAGGCTTCCGGTAAGAATAATTTTTTTTTCAAGGGCGATTTTCTTCATCCAATTTATTGCAGCTCCGTTCATTTCTTCTGCAAATTTTTCCGGTTTCATGCTGAAGCCCGTGCTGAACATTTCGGGCAGAATAACTACTTCGGTTTTGTCGGCTATGGCTTCAATTTTTTGTTGAAGCATGTCAAGATTTGCTTTTTTATTTTCCCAGGAAAGATTGGTTTGAATGATGGTAACCGTGAGCGAAGACATATTGTAAAGTTATCGGATTGTAAAGAATATACTCAGCGCAAAACTTAGCGGAGAAATAAAATTATCACTGAAAAAACTAAAATCTTTCAATGTTAACCAGTATTTATTTCTTTCCAATTTTCGCTACTTCTTTATATATCAGTTCGCTTTCATATCCTTTATGAAAAAGGTAATCCTGCAATTTTCTTTTTTTTACAAAAATATTTTTTTCACTTTTTAGTGTATTCATTTTTTGACCGGCAAGCTTTTCAAATGTTTTTAAATAATCGGAAGAATCAATTTCTTTCATTGCTTTCTTTATACAATAATCGCTTACTTGTTTCAGCTTTAGAGACTGCTTTATTTTGTTTTTGCCCCAATGCTTAATCCTGAATTTTCCTCCTGCATATTGAATAGCAAAACGTTCTTCATTAAGATAATTTTCTCCTATCAGTCCCGCAATAATTTCATCAACCTCTTTCCTGTGCAAGCCAAAAGAATATAATTTATCTTTTACTTCAGCATGGCATCTTTCCTGGTAAGCGCAGTATTGTTTTATTTTTGGAATTGATTGTTCAGGAGTAAAATTTTGTAGCGCCATTTTTTAAAAATCAATTTTGCAAAGAATCTTTTTTTTGAAATATAACAAAAAAAATGCGTTGCTTTCAGAGCAACGCATTTACCTTCTCATATATAATTTCTTACCGAACTAATTTTAGTTCATCAATAATATTTCTTGCGTGCCCCATTTTATCAATGCACCAAAGCACATAGCGAATATCTACACAAATAGTGCGGTTTAGGTCTTTATCAAATTGTATTTTATGACTAAGCGCTTCGTAATTACCATCAAAAGCGAGCCCGATAAGATTGCCGTAAGCATCCATAACCGGAGAGCCGGAATTGCCACCAGTGATGTCATTTGTTGTTATAAAATCTATTACCAGGTCATTGCGCTTCTTATCAATATACTGTCCGAAATCACGTTTCTTTAATAAAGCTATTTCATCCGCAGGCAAATCAAATTCATAATCCCCGGGTATATATTTTTCCAGGATTCCTTTGCTTGTTGTTTGATAATCATAATGCACAGCGTCGCGTGGATTATAACTTTTTACGTTTCCATAACTCACCCTCATACTAAAGTTTGCATCAGGGTACATTTTTTTTACAGCGGCCGGGTTCATTTCCATTATGCCTTTCATATACAACCGCCCGAGCTCATTATTTTTGGCAACGAAATCAGTGTAGACCTTGCTATATTTAAGAACATAGTTTTGAACAAAAGCTGAAGCGTAAGCATAGGCGGGATCATCTTGTAAGGTGACTGCGTCAGGCTTTGCAACAAAGGCAGCCCATTTTGTAGAATTCAAAATCATCGTGTTGTCAAAAACAAAATTGGCCCACGATTTAAAAGTTGTCTCATCGGAGAGAGAACCAAACTTGTCTTTAATTCCCTGATAAAATTCTATAGGCTGCTCGTTTTTGTCCACGTCATTATAATTCATCATTGCAGTAGCGGCCATTATTTTTCTATCACTTGGCTGATCTTCTTCTTCCAGAAATTTCGTCCTTTGAATATTTGCTGCTTCCAAAGCATTATTTACGTCGGCCTGCGTTTTTCCCGGAGACACCAATGCCCTGTTTAAAGCCATAAGCGATGATGCAAAACGCGCCAGGGGCGAGCCAAGAATCCCTTCATACACGTATACGCGTTCCTTTGCATCAGGCGTCCATGCGGCATAATTTTTTTCATAATCCGTTAATATATTTTGAAATTCAGGCTTGTCTTTTCCCCACGCCGCAAACTTGTTTTCTTCATTTTGCTTAGCTTCATATACATGGTATTTTTCAAGTTGCTTTGTTTCGCCGTCATAAAATTTATAATAATTAGCAACTGAAGCATAACTTTCTGCGAGCTTTAATTTAACCGCTGGATCTTTAATCATTTGCTCATGCATAAACTTTAACCGCACATCGCGCAAATGAACCAATGAAGGATTATCAATTTCGTTTTTTAATTTTATTCCGTAAGAAGTTTCATAGCGGTTAGTACCACCAGGGTAACCATAAATCATTGCGTAATCACCATCGCTATATCCTTTTAAAGAAACCGGTAAAAACCATTTTGGTTTCATTGGCACATTGTCAGCATTATAGGTAGCGGGCTTTCCGTCTTTAGATGTATATACTCTAAAGATAGAGTAATCACCTGTATGGCGTGGCCATTCCCAATTATCTGTGTCGCCACCAAATTTTCCAACGCTTTCCGGCGGCGCGCCCACCAGCCTTATATCTTTGTAAATTTTATACACATACATAATGTATTGGTTGCCCCTAAACATGCTGTATACTTTCCCGATTATGGAATTGGCGGAGTCAGCAACTTTATCAGTAATTTCTTTGTAAATATCTGCAGTTTTTTTTGCCCTTTCTGCGTAGTCCAAACCGTTTAAGGCACTTTCCACTTGTGGCGTTACATCTTCAATACGCTCCAGGAAAGTTATCGTAAGATCTGACTTTATTTCCTGGTCTTTGGAGTAGGCATAAAAACCATTTTTGAGATAATTGTGCTCAACCGTACTTGAGCCGGCAATTACCCCATAACCACAATGGTGGTTGGTAAATATTAAACCCTGGTTGCTAACAATTTCGCCGGTGCAGCCTCCGCCAAAAATAACAACAGCGTCTTTTATGGAAGGCTTGTTGATGCTGTATAATTGTTCTTTCGTAAGTTTTAGCCCGTGCTTCACCATATCATTATAAACCTGTTGGCCGAGCAACATCGGAAGCCACATTCCTTCGTCGGCGCTGGCTTTAAAAAGTGAGAAACATAAAATAACGGCAATCGAAATTTTCTTCATTTTAGGAACAGGTTTAGCTTAAAAAAATAATTTTAAAATCGCAAAATACTAATATTAAAATCTTCAACTAAAAAGATTACAAGAACGGTATTTTATTAAAAACAATTAAAAGAAACAAGATTAATAATCAATCACTTGTTCTTCTATCAATTCAGGAATTTCCCTGAACTCATATTGTTGATTTCTTAATTGCGGCTCAAAGCCTGCTTCTCTTATAGCCTCCTGTATGCCTTTGCTGGTGAACCGGTGTGGAGCGCCCGCAGCGCTTACGACGTTTTCTTCGATCATAATGCTACCGAAATCGTTGGCTCCTGCGTGAAGGCATAATTGCGCTACTTGTTTACCAACAGTTAGCCAGCTTGCCTGGATGTTTTTTACATTGGGAAGCATTATCCGGCTCATGGCAATCATGCGAATATATTCTTCAGGCGTCGTAAGATTTTGGACACCTCTTATTTTAGCTAAAAGTGTATCAACATCCTGGAAGGTCCAGGGAATAAAAGCTAAAAAACCTTTAGCACCTTCAGGTTTTTTCGCCTGCACGTCTCTCAACTTTACGAGGTGTTCAAACCTTTCTTCAATAGTTTCTACGTGCCCAAACATCATTGTGGCCGAAGTTGTAAGACTGAGTTTATGCGCTTCCACCATAATGTCCAACCATTCCTGCGTACCACACTTTCCTTTGCTTATTAAGCGCCTAACCCTGTCAGTTAGTATCTCTGCTCCGGGGCCGGGTAAAGAATCAAGGCCGGCTTCTTTTAACGCTATTAGAACTTCACGGTGTGTTGATTTTGAAACCTTGGTTATATGTGCTATTTCCGGGGGGCCGAGCGCATGTAATTTTAGATTAGGATATAATTTTTTTAATTGCTTAAAAAGATCAACATAATATTCGAGGCCAAGTCCCGGATGGTGCCCACCCTGTAAAAGCAATTGTTCTCCACCGAAACGAAAAGTTTCATCTATCTTTCTTTTGTAGGTTTCAATGTCAGTAATGTAAGCTTCGTTGTGGCCAGGAATTCTGTAAAAATTGCAAAATTTACAATTAGCAATACACACGTTAGTAGTATTCACATTTCTGTCAATAATCCAGGTAACTTTATTGTACGGAACTTGTATTTTCCTCAATTCATTTGCAACAAGCATCAGTTCTGCTAATGCAGCATTCTTAAATAAAAAGGTGCCTTCTTCAATAGAGAGATTTTCGAACCGCATTGCTTTTTGAAGAAGCCTGGAAATAGTCATAATATTTTTTCTTTAGTTACTTCGAAGGTTTTACCGCTTGTAAAAACCTCTGCAAAAGTACAGTCATATGACTTAATTTCAGTTTTACGATGAAAAGAAGCTTGGTAAGTATTTTATTTATTCTTTGCAGTTGCTTTTCTTACGGGCAGGAATATGTAATGGAAAAGCCTTGCGAGCTCATCACGAAATTTCCTTTCAGGCAACTTACTGGCGGCGTTATTTTACTTCAGGCCAAGTTTGGCAACATCAAAGAACCTTTGAACTTTATTCTTGACACCGGCAGCGGAGCTATATCGCTGGACTCTTCCACTGTAGTGGAATTTAATATTGCCCATGTTCCTTCAGGAAGAACTATCAACGGAATTGCAGGTGTACGTGAGGTAGATTTCACTCAAAATAAACAACTTTTTTTGCCCGGGCTTACTGTAGATAGCCTCGATTTTTATGTAAACAATTATGAAGTACTTAGCAGTGTTTATGGCGAAAAAATAGATGGAATTATTGGGTATAGTTTTTTCAGCAGGTACATAGTAAAAATTGATTATGATAGCCTTGATATAGAGGTTTACAAACCCGGGCTTATAACTTATCCAAAGGGAGGATATTTGTTACATCCCTTATTTACTGCTTTACCTATTCAGCCCTTAACGATAAAAGATGCGAGAACGGTAAATGCAAATTTTTATATAGATACTGGTGCTGGCCTTTGTTTTTTAATGAGTAAACAATTTAACGATGATAGCGCGGTCTTAAAAAAAAGGAGAAAGCCTGTAGGTATACAGGTGCAGGGCCTTGGGGGCAAGAAAAAAATGATGCTTACAATAATTAAGGAAGTTCAAATTGGCCCTTACAAATTCAGAAAAGTGCCCACTAATATTCTTGATGATGAATTTAATGCCACTTCATACCCTTTTTTAGGAGGCCTAATTGGAAACGATTTGTTGCGTCGGTTCAACGTGACCATAAATTATCAAAAAAAAGAAATATTTCTGCTGCCAAACACTCATTATAATGATGATTTTGATTATTCTTATACCGGCATGAATATGTATTATATTGACGGAAAAATCATTTCTGACGAAGTGATTATGAAGTCTCCCGCTGATATAGCCGGCCTCAAAAAAGGTGATTTGATCATTGCAGTAAATTCTAATTTCAGTAACGATATTGGAATTTATAAGGACCTTATGCAAGGCGTAGGGCAAAAAATAACATTACTTGTTACCCGCGACAACGTCCCGCTAATACTGAGCTTTCGGGTTGGCCGCATTTTTTAGTGGTATATTTTGAAAATTCTTTTTGGGAAAATGAGTTGGTTTGGCTCAAATTTGCTGCCATGATCAATTATGAAAGATTTGTTTTAGACAACGGTCTCCGGGTTATCGTTCACGAAGACAAAAGTACGCCAATGGCGGTGTTGGATGTCATGTATGATGTTGGCGCCCGCGACGAAGATCCTTCGCGAACAGGTTTTGCCCATCTTTTTGAGCACCTTATGTTTGGAGGAAGCCTACACATTCCATCCTATGATGAGCCGCTTCAAATGGCAGGTGGCGAAAACAATGCTTACACCACAAATGATATCACGAATTATTATTTGCAAATTCCCGCAGAAAATCTTGAAACTGCATTCTGGCTCGAAAGCGACCGAATGATTTCACTTGCGTTTGATGAAAACTCCCTCGATGTTCAAAAGAAAGTTGTTATTGAAGAATTTAAAGAACATTATATCAATAAACCTTATGGTGATGTTTGGAATAAAATGCGGCAGCTTGCTTATAAAGTTCATCCCTATAAATGGATGACCATTGGCAAAGAATTAAGCCATGTTGAAAATGTAGAATTGCAGGACGTAAAGAATTTTTTTTACAAACACTATACACCGGCAAATGCAGTACTAACGGTGGCGGGTAATGTTTCTGTAGATCAAATAAAAATGCTGGCAAAAAAATGGTTTGGCGACATTCCTTCGGGAGAAAAGTATGAGCGGCATTTGCCAACCGAGCCTAAACAAAAAGTGCCAGCACTTTTGGAAGTTACCGCAAGTGTACCATTGGATGCATTATATAAATGTTGGCATATGAGCTCAAGGCTCGATCCTAAATATTATGTGACAGATCTTATAACAGAAATTTTAGGTGGTGGCGCTTCATCCAGGTTATTCGAAAGCCTTGTCAAAGAACAACAACTATTCAGTAGTATTCAATGTTCTCATTTTGGAAGTGTTGACGCAGGTCTTGTTTATATAGAAGGAAAATTAATTAAAGGAATTTCCATGGAGCAGGCAGAAAAGGCCATAGCAATAGAGTTGGATAAAATGAAAAATGAATTGGTCAATCCTTCTGAATTACAAAAAGTAAAAAATAAAACTGAAAGTCTCATGGCTTTTGAAGACATCAGCATTGCAAACAGGGCCAACAGCCTTGCAACCTATGAATTGCTTGGAGACGCTGAATTGATGAATAAAGAACTGGCCATGTATCAGGCAGTTACTGAAGAACAAATTAAAAAAGAATGCCAAACTATTTTTGATGAAAACAATTGCAGCACCATGTATTACAGAAGTAAAAATTAGTTTGACAATTGCACTATAACCTGTTTAAAAATCTAAAATAATATGATTTCAACTAAAGAATCCGTTGCAAAGCTTGACAGGACAATTCCTCCGGATATTAAAGATGCGGTGGAATTTGATTTGATCTTAAAGCCCTGTCAAAAATTTTCTTTGGCAAACGGAGCACCGGTTTATTACATCAACGATGGTACTGAAGAAGTAGCGATGATAGAGATAGTTTTTAAAGCCGGAAATACTTTCGAAAATAAAAACCTGGTTGCCGGCACTGCAAATCATCTTTTAAAAAACGGAACCAGCAAAAAAAATGCCCTTGAAATCAATGAACATTTTGAATATTATGGTGCGTATTTAAGCCGTGCCTGTCAAAATGAATCATCCACCATTACACTTCATTGCCTTTCGAAGCATTTAAAAGAACTTCTTCCTGTAATAAGAGAAATAATTACAGATTCGATTTTTCCGGAAAATGAATTAGAAATTTTTAAACAAAACAGCAAGCAACGGCTTTCGGTAAATTTACAAAAGTGTGATTTTGTTGCCAACAGGCTCATTGACCAGTATCTATACGGCGCTGAGCATCCATACGGGAGGGTTAGTAGTGTATCAGATATTGACGCTTTGAACCGGGAAGACCTTACCAATTTTTTCAAACATTTTTATGCCAATGCAAGTTGTACCATTTTTGCAGCGGGTAAACTTCCGGCGGATTTTGAGAACATTCTCAACATTCATTTTGGGGACCTCAACCTTAACGAAAATCTCCCTGTAATTACGCATAACGCCGAGACTTCGTCAGAAAAAAAATCAAGGATATTTAACGACCCCAAAGGAGTACAGGGCGCGGTACGCTTAGCGCGGCCTTTTCCAAACAGGCATCATCCTGACTTCAAAAAAGTTATGGTTCTTAATGTTTTATTTGGTGGCTTTTTTGGCTCAAGGCTTATGAGCAACATAAGAGAAGAAAAAGGATATACTTACGGCATACATAGTTTTCTCGAAAATCATATTCGTGAAAGTGCGTGGGTGATCAGCACCGAAGCGGGTAAAGATGTATGCGAGGCCACCATAGATGAAGTGTATAAAGAAATGAAAATTTTGCGGGATGAGTTGGTGGATGAAGAGGAATTATTATTGGTAAAAAACTATATGATGGGTCTTAATCTCGGTAATGTGGATGGCCCTTTCCAGGTAATAGCAAGATGGAAAAGTTTAATACTAAACGGGCTGGGTCAAGATTTCTTTTATGATTCTATGAACACCATTAAAAGTGTTTCGGCAGATGAGTTGAAAGAACTGTCCAATAAATATTTACTGCCGGAGGAGTTTTTTGAATTAGTGGTAATTTAAATTAGCTTTCATAAAAAAATTATGAAATTCATTTTACGCCTTCTTATTACCGCTGCAGTTGCCTACGGATTGTCATTAATACTAACGCCGCATATACGCATCGATTCTTTTGTAACAGCTATAATTTTTTCACTGGTGCTGGCATTTTTAAATGCGATTGTGAAGCCAATTCTTGTGATACTTACTTTGCCGATCACGATTATTACCCTGGGAATTTTTTTGCTGGTAATCAACGTTCTGATGATTATACTTGCCGGAAAATTAGTTTCAGGTATTCATATTGCAGGCTTTTTATGGGCGTTTATTTTCGGCATTTTATTATCGCTTATATCGTCATCTTTGGCAAACTTTGAAAAGAAATTGCGCTAACCATATTGTCTCTTTTTTAATTACGATTGAATAGTTGAAATTTGCACGATGCTGTTCCAAAGAAATAATCTATCAGAAGAAACATTAATTGATCTATACAAAAAGCTATTACTCCCCAGGCTGATTGAGGAAAAAATGTTGCTTTTGTTACGGCAAGGTAAAATTTCGAAATGGTTTAGTGGTATGGGCCAGGAAGCAATTTCTGTTGGCGTTACAAGTGCCTTACAGGCTGATGAATGGATTATGCCGCTGCATCGTAACCTTGGTGTGTTTACTGGCAGAAAAATGCCGCTTCATAAATTATTCCAGCAATGGCAAGGCGCCGAAAACGGCTACAGTAAAGGTCGCGAGAGAAGTTTTCATTTTGGAAGTAAAGAGCATTTTATATGTGGTATGATCTCGCACCTTGGGCCGCAACTGGCAGTTGCCGATGGTGTTTCGCTCGGCTATAAATTAAAAAAAGAGGAAAAAGTTTCCGTTGCTTTTACCGGCGAAGGTGGCACAAGCGAAGGGGATTTTCATGAAGCTTTGAACGTTGCTGCAGTTTGGAATTTACCGGTAATTTTTATAATAGAAAATAACGGATATGCCCTGAGTACGCCGGTAAATGAGCAATATAATTGTAAAAACCTGGTGGATAAGGCGCAAGGTTATGGTATAGAAGGAACACAAATCGACGGGAATAATATCCTGGAAGTTTATGAAACGTTGAAACGTGTAAGGGATTATTGTATCACAAACCAAAAGCCTTTTTTGGTTGAATGCATGACATTTAGAATGCGCGGCCATGAAGAAGCGAGCGGTGTAAAATATGTGCCCAAAGAAATTTTTGCCGAGTGGATTGAAAAAGATCCCATAAAAAATTATGAGCGTTTTCTATTGGAAGAAAAAGTTTTTGATAACCTAACTATTGCGCATGTTCGAAACGAATTAAAGGACACCATCGATGCAGAATTGAAAAAAAATTCCCTTTCAAATGACGAGAAAGAAAGGGGGAAAATTTTTAGCAATTCGGTAAACGAAGTAAAGGATGTGTATGCGCCTTTATTGCCCTCTGATGTTTCGGGCAAGAAAGTAAACTTTAATTTTCATACAACAGTCAATAAAGAGCGAAAAGAGTTTCGTTTTGTTGATGCCATTAAAGAAGGCTTGCGCCAGTCGATGGTACAACATTCAAATCTTATTTTAATGGGCCAGGATATTGC
>JBDTKB010000221.1:0-7152 GCA_039935555.1 Ginsengibacter sp.
AGGGCGTTTCTCTAACAACGCAAATAAGTTTACGGCGTTCTTTCAAAACAACGTCAGCGGCCCTGGAGATCAGGTCGCCGGAAATACCCGAAGCAATGCGGCCAAGCGTGCCCATGCTGCATGGCACAATGATCATAACATTATAATCACCTGAGCCCGATGCAAAAGGCGCCATGAAATCGTTTTTCGAAAAATAGGTTGCGTCAAATGAATTATAATCTTCGTCACCCAATTCAGTTTTCCAAACTACCCGGGCATTTTCTGTAATTACAATGCTTAATGAAGACCATTGATCCTTAATTGCCTGAAGTTTGGTCAATAATATTTTTGGATAAATAGACCCACTGGCTCCCGTAATTGCCACAACTATTTTATTCATAAACGGAAAGATTAAACATTAAAAAGAATTTTTTCTAAAAAAGCTAATAATCAAATATTTATAATAATTATTTAGGGTCAAATCCAATAAAAAACAATTACCGCACGTTATAGTTATCTATGGCAAGAAAAATGAACTTTTTACTAATAACGTTGCTGTTTATTTTATGTTCTGCCAAAGTTAGTTCAACCACCCATGATAAATTAGATTGGATGAAGATGGATGAATTAACTCCAAAAATGAAATCGGATCCGAAACCAGTAATTATTGACATCTATACTAATTGGTGTTACTGGTGTAAAGTAATGGATAAAAAAACTTATGCCAATTCAAAGGTAGTCGCTTACATAAATGATCATTTTTACGCTGTAAAATTAGATGCAGAGACAAAAGAAATCATTGAATGGAAGGACAAGAAATTTAATTTTAACGACCAGTACAAAATAAATGATTTTGCGTTATATGTAACGTCGGGCGATATTGGCTTTCCAACAACAGTTATCATTCCTGATGAAAATTCAGCTCCAATTTCTTTCCAGGGTTTTCTGGAGCCAAAAGAAATTGAACCTGTTCTAAAATACTTTGGAGAAGGCGCCTATAAGAATGAAAGTTATGTTGTATATAAATCAAATTTTAAAGCTTCGTGGTGAAGCAACACAAAAATATTAAGGAACTGTATATCAGTTTCAAACTCGGTTTTTCATAGGATATTGGATTATAACAGGGGTGGATTTCCATCCGGCCCCTTTTTTTATTCTTTATCAACAAAATGTTTTGTTGATGCAACGCCTTTTGAAAAATATTCGACTTAGACCTAAATAACGATGGCGAGAGCCATTTTAAAAATATTAAGGAACTGTATATCAGTTTCAAACTCGGTTTTTCATAGGATATTGGATTATAACAGGGGTGGATTTTTATCCGGCCCCTTTTTTTGTTAATTTAATCCAAATAGATTTTTTGCAGACAACTCCCGAATAGGAAATTCCTACTTTATTTATAGAATCTCAGTAATAAGATTTAATGGTTAAGATTTTTTGATTATCCCGGGCTTCTTTTCAGTTGCCCGGTTTTTTTTACATATCACCTTTTTGACCATAACCGGCTACGTCGGCCATGTCCGGAATTTCTTCGGCTTTGTAAAGGCCTGCATCCAATTTCTTTTTTGTTTCTTCAAAAGCTTTTAAAGTAATTTCTGTGTCTTCATCAGAATGAGCAGCAGTTGGTATCAATCTATAAATAATCTGTCCCTTGGGTATAACCGGGAATACAACTACAGAACAAAAAATATTATAATTCTCTCTCATGTCCATAACCATGCTGGTAGCTTCTGGTAAATCACCTTTCATATAGACAGGCGTCACGGGGCTATTTGTGGTTCCTATATCAAAGCCTTTTTCCAGTAATCCGTTTTGAAGTTTATTTACGTTATGCCATAATTTTTCGCGTAATTCAGGCATGGTTTGAAGCATTTCCATTCTTTTTATCATTCCTTCTACCACAATTAATGGTAAACTCTTTGCAAAAATTTGCGATCGAACATTGTAGCGCAAATAGGTCATTATTTTTTTTGGGCCACTAATGAACGCACCAATACTTCCCATGCTTTTTACAAAAGTGCTGAAATAAAGATCAACGCCATCCTGGCAACCTTGCTCCTCATCAGCGCCGGCACCCGTTGCTCCCATCGATCCAAATCCATGAGCATCGTCAATTAGTAAACGAAAATTATATTTTTTCTTAAGGGCAACTATTTCTTTAATTTTTCCCTGGTTTCCACTCATTCCAAAAACGCCTTCAGTTATCAGCAAAATTCCGCCGCCATTTTTTTCCGCCATTTTTTCGGCACGTTGTAATTGCTTATCGCAATCTTCAATATCATTATGCCTATAAGTGTAACTAAATCCCATATGCAAACGGACACCATCTACAAGGCAAGCGTGTGCTTCTGCATCATAAACAATCACATCCCTTCTGTTTACCAGCGCATCAATGCAACTCATTACACCCTGGTATCCGAAATTGAGTAGCATTGCATCTTCACGGCTTACAAAATTTGCAATAATTTTTTCCAGTTCATCGTGCATATCCGTATTTCCGCTCATCATGCGCGAGCCCATCGGGTTTCCCATTCCCCAGTTAACTGCAGCTTCGCTATCAATCTTTCTTGTTTCGGGATGATTTACCAATCCTAAATAATTATTCAGGCTCCATACTATTTTTTCTTTTCCTCTAAAAAACATCCTGCTTCCCAGTTCACCCTCCAATTTGGGAAAAGCAAAATATCCATGCGCCCTCTCAACGTGTCTTCCGATCGGGCCGCCGTCTTTCATCATTTTTTCAAAAATATCAGCCATTTATATAGTATTATTCGTTAAAGATGTTGGCAAAAATACGGTATAAACAATTAGAAATTTTGAACCCTGTATTTCGTTTAGGTCAAATTCTTCCTTAATATTTTAATAATTTATAATACCCATTTCCCAACGCATTGTTGTATTATCTTTATAATTAAAAAACAATGGTCAGGAATATTTTTATTTCATTTTATTTGTCTTTCATTTCAACGATCGCTCTTGCCCAAAATCCCAAGCCTGTTGCTCGTCCTAAGTTAGTTATTGGTCTTGTTATCGACCAAATGCGCTGGGATTATCTATATCGTTACAATGATCTTTATTCGGAAAATGGATTCAGGCGCTTAATCGATAAAGGTTTTAGTTGTGAAAATACTTTTCTTCCTTACGTTCCAACTTATACAGGTCCGGGACATTCCTCCATATTTACAGGTAGCGTGCCGGCAATAAATGGAATAATTGGTAATGATTGGTATGATGCATCAACCGGGAAAATTGTTTACTGTACCTATGATTCAACTGTAAAAACTGTAGGAAGTAATTCCGAAGAAGGCCAAATGAGCCCTCGAAATTTATGGACCACAACTATTGGGGACGAACTTCGTCTTGCTACAAATTTTTCGAGTAAAGTGATCGGCATCTCCTTGAAAGACAGGGCTTCAATATTACCCGCCGGGCATAGCGCTAATGCTGCCTATTGGTTTGATGGAACTGTTGGCAAATGGATTACGAGCACTTATTATGAAAAGGAATTGCCAGCCTGGGTAAGTAAAGAAAATGATAAATTACTTCCTGATTCCTATATGGCTAAAGACTGGACAACACTTCTTCCCATTGCCAAATATTCTCAAAGTACTATTGATGATGAAAATTTTGAAGGCCGGATTCCCGGAGAAAATACGCAAACGTTTCCTCATAAACTTTCGCAGATTTCAAAAGAGTCCAGGTATCAATCTTTTAGATTTACACCTTTTGGATCAACGTATACTTTTGATATGGCAAAGCAGGCAATTGAAAGTGAAAAACTTGGTAGTGGAAATGTTCCTGATCTGCTAACGATAAGTATTTCGTCGACAGATTATATTGGTCATACATTCGGACCAAACTCCATTGAAACAGAAGACGCTTATTTAAGGCTTGATAAAGATATCGCTGACTTTTTATCTTACCTGGATACTAAATTGGGCGAAGGAAATTACCTGTTGTTTTTAACAGCCGATCATGCTGTAGCGCATATTCCTGCTTTTTTACAACAACATAATATTCCCGCCGGAATATTCAATTCCGCAGATTTTAGACCATCATTAAACAAGATTATTTTAGAAAAATATAAAGTTGATAATGCAGTTATTGTTATCCGAAACAACCAGGTTTATTTGAACAATGCAGAAATAGAACGAAAAGGAGTTAATATCAGTCAAATTAAAAATGAAGTCATCAAATTTCTCAAGCAACAACCATTTATTGTAAATGCTTTTAGTACCGATGATATCGAATCACAATCAATTCCTTCGCCGATAAAACAGCGGCTTATCAATGGCTATAATCCTAAGCGCAGTGGAGAAATTGGTTACTTTGAAAAACCGGGATTTATAGAAGATGGCCCGAGAGGTACTACGCATGGAAGCTGGAACCCGTATGACTCTCATATACCGCTGCTGTGGTTTGGGTTTAATATTAAAGCAGGTAAAACTAATAGGGAAGTATATATGACAGATATTGCACCCACTGTTACTGCGATACTGAATATTCAAATGCCCGACGGTTGCGTGGGGAAAGTAATAGAAGAAGTAGTGAAATAAAACTATGCAGTTACCACCATTTTTCTTCGTTTGAGTCTTAACCTGGCAATTTTCAAAAATTTGCCTTTTTCAATATCTGTAGTGTCATCTCCTAATATTTCTCCCCATGGTTTCAAAGAATCTATTCGGTCGAATATTACCTTTAAAATAGCAATTATCGGAATTGATAAAAACATACCCGATACACCCGCAATAGCTCCCCCCACTAATACTCCGAAAATGGTAATGAGGGCATTTATTTTTACCCTAGAGCTTACTATTTTAGGCATAATGAGATTGTTGTCAAAAAACTGTACAACCGTTAGCACAACGATTACCAATAAAATGTCCGAAATATTGTTGGAGGTTGTTAAGGTTACCAACATGCATACAATTGTAGCGATCAACATGCCGATATATGGGATCATATTTAGTATTGCCGAAAGTAGTGCAAGGAAGAAAGCATATTTGATTCCGACTATTAAAAAGCCCGCATAATTTATTACGGTGATTATCCCCATCTCCATCATAAGCCCGGCCATATATCCCTGTACTATTAATTTTGATTCACGAATTACGGCGATAACATGTTGCCGGTGATGATCAGCAAAAATACTTACCAGGAATTTTCTTATCATATTTCTATAATATAAAATAAGAAATGTATAAATGGGAAGGAGGATTAAAAAAATAATCGCGTTGGTTATCGTAATGAGCGTTTGACCCAAAAATCCATTGCCACCTTTACCTTGTATTTGAGTGGTTGCCTGATCAATGTATTGTTTTTGTTCTTTCCTTGTAAGATGAAATTGATCATATCCCCAGGATTGCACGGTCCGAATATGGTGGTTAAGCTGGCTTTTTATTCTTGGCAGATCATCTACAAAACCAGCAATATGCACTGAGAGAAAATATATAAGGCCAACTAATATAAATATTGACACCGAGAGAGAAGCTGAAATTGCCCATACCCGCGACATTTTCTTTTCGAGAAAATTATTAAATGGTAAAAGTAAAATGGCAAGCAGGGTTGCGAAAGCAGCAGGCACAATTATATCCTGTCCAATCCATATTAAAAAGCCAATAGCCAGAAGACAGAAAAGAACCATAAATAGTTTTACGAGAAAGGGTTGGGTATTCTGATTGGCGTAAATCATAGTTTTAGAAACATGAAATTCAAAGCAGGGCAATTAAAACTCCATTGCCATCCATAAAGTCTGGTTTCAAATGTTCTATACAAAAACGACGATTTTCTTAATTTGGTATTCGCTATAAATTTTCTGCGAAGTATTTATGAAAATAAGGTATGGTTTCTATTCCCTTGTAAAAATTAGCAATGCCATATTTTTCATTTGGAGAATGGAGATTATCGCTGTCAAGGCCAAATCCCATAAATATTATTTTTATACCAAGTTCTTTTTCCAGGATAGAACAGATGGGAATACTTCCGCCGCCTCGCACTGGAATTGGCATTTTCCCAAAAGTTTTTTCAACTGCCCTTGACGCAGCGTTATAACCCCGGCTATCGATTGGCGTCATATATGGTTCACCACCGTGATGCTCAAACGCATGCACAGTTACAGAAGGTGGCGCTATCTTTTTAAAATAATCCAGGAGTAATTTCGTCACTTTCGCCGATGACTGATTTGGCACAAGGCGTGCAGAAATTTTAGCCGTAGCTTTTGAAGGCAACACTGTTTTGGCCCCTTCACCGGTGTAGCCACCCCAAATTCCGTTTACTTCAAGCGTGGGCCTTATACCTGTGCGCTCATTCGTTGTATAACCTTTTTCGCCCCAAAGTTCATTTACGCCAACTTCTTTTTTATATTCTTCTTCGCTAAACGGGGCTTTATTCATCAAAGACCTTTCCTGCGCTGAAGCTTCTATTACATTATCATAAAATCCCGGTATAGTTATGTGATTGTTTTCATCATGACAAGAAGCGATCATTTCAGCAAGAATGGTGATAGGATTTGCGACCGCTCCGCCGTAAGTGCCACTATGCAAATCGTGGTCGGCGCCGGTAACCTCAACTTCAATATAAGACAGGCCACGAACGCCAATATCGAGCGACGGATTTTCCATACTTAACATTGAAGTATCGCTGATTAATATAGCGTCGGCTTTTAAAAGTTCTTTATTTTCTCCAACAAATTTTCCAAGATTTGGCGAACCAACTTCCTCTTCTCCTTCAATCAAAAATTTAATATTAGTACTCATGGTATTCGTCCTTACCATGATTTCCATTGCTTTTACGTGCATAAAAAATTGGCCTTTATCGTCAGCGGATCCACGTGCATATACTTTTCCGTCTTTAATTACCGGCTCAAAAGGCCCGCTGTGCCAAAGTTCCAGCGGTTCAGCAGGCTGCACATCATAATGTCCGTAAACTAATATTGTTGGTTTATTCTTGTCAATTATCTTTTCACCATACACAACCGGATGCCCGTTTGTTTGCATAATTTCTGCTTTATCTGCGCCAGCCTGCAGCAAGCTTTTCTTAACGGCCTCAGCGCAAATGGCCATATCTTTTTTATTTTCCGTCTTTGCGCTCACAGACGGAATTCGTAACAACTCCATCATTTCATTTAAAAAACGCTCCTTATTTTTCTGCTGATAATCTTGCCAGGTTTCCATA
>JBDTKB010000222.1:0-10344 GCA_039935555.1 Ginsengibacter sp.
CTGCAGTAATTACGTTGCCTTTTTTATCAAAGTAAGAAATCGCGTTGGTAGATTTATTTACATGAATAATCAATCTTGAAGTAGTGATAATAAATTCAACTTGATTACTGGATAAAGTAAATGGCACCTTTCCGTTGTATGTATTATTTATTACTAAAGATTTTTTTTCAGTAATAGTATTTAATATAGTGTATTTCACTTCGATAAGATCGGCCTTGCAAATCTTTACGCTCATCAGGCCTTTATCAAGTTTAAAAATTACTTCTGAGGCATTTTTTTTATAAAAAATTATCGTTGCATTCGCAGTAGCAAAAGATGTTAATGTGATGGCTAAAACTACCATCCACTTATTACTTGAAAGGAAATTCGTACGCATATATTATATTTTATTTATCGCATTATTTATTAGAAATAGAAAAAGCTTTCATTTTTGAATCGTTGACAGCAGCCAATAAAATCTTTCTTTTTGCAACGGTAATTAATTTAAGATCCTTTACATCGCCATCGATTATTAAACCGCTTGTAGCCGGAGGTACCGGATCAAATTGTCCTTTACCCGTTCCCGTTAGAAGCAAGCCATAGGAAGCGTCGTAACGCCCGGGCATTACATTTGCCTGGTATTCGTTTCCGGCTATAATAATATCTGTAATTCCGTCTCCGTTTATATCAGAACATATGATACTATTAACAGGCGCTATTTGTGCCATTAAAGGAAACGGATGAAAGGTAAATTGCCCTTTTCCATTATTCTCAAAATAGCCACTTCTTGCTTCACTGCATTTTAACACAGTTGCCCCGGCCATCATTTCTTTACTAAATATTTCATCCATTGGGGCCTTTGCATAAGAACTATTTTGTTCGTAGGTTTTTTTGATAGAGGGCATTTGCCTCGCCCAATCATCTCTTGAAATACCAGACGATAATACATATTTGCCGCTATTATCTTTAATATAATAACATAAAACGTCCTCTATCATTCCATTTCCGTCAAAATCTTTTGCAATTAACTCTGCAGGCTGTTGTTGGCTGATGTGGTATGGATTGTTCAATCCTATGTTGCCTGCAACTATATCAAGGTCACCGTCGTGGTCTATGTCTGTAACGACAATACTTCTCCAGAGGCCTGGAAAATTTTGTAATCCTGTTTGACTGGTAATTTCAGTAAGCGTAGTTCCATTGTTCTTAAAAATACGTATAGGCGCCCAGTCTGCTGCTATAACAAGATCAAGTTTTTTATCTCCATCAATGTCTATCCATTGTGCCGAATTTATCAGGCCAATATCTTCCAGTTCCGGGCAAACGGACCTTGTGACATCGGTAAACCTTCCGTTATCATTTCGTAATAAATAGCTTCGCGGAGGAAAAGGATACTTGCCGAGTGCCACCCTTCCTCCAATAAAAATATCCATGTCGCCATCGCCATCAAAATCTGCAACAGCAATAGCTTTTGCGGGCGTACGGATAATTGGCGAAAATGCAAGACTGTCTGATTTGAAATTTCCTTTTCCATCGCTGAGATAAAGGCGTGGTCTGTAAAATGAAGAAGTAGGGTCGAACTCGCTGCTGCCACCGGCAATGAGGAGATCAGGGTAACCGTCGCCGTTAGCATCAAATAAAACACTCTGCATATCCTCTTCGTAATTGGCTCCGGCGGAAAGATCTTTGCCTTTGAATGTGCCGTCTTTTTGCTGCAAAAATACTTTGCCTGATTGTTTAAATGCACCGCCGATAAAAAAATCTTCGAGGCCGTCGCCGTTCATATCTCCGGTGCTTAAGAATGGCCCTTCCTGTGAATACTTTTGTTGAATGAGTGGCTGAAAGCCATAGTCAAAGAACATGGTTTCTTTATGTTGAAAATCTATATTTAGACTTTGAGTGACATCTTTAAAATCAGCATCGGAAACAGAAGTTATTGGTGCGTTATCTAAGGTTGCTTCTTTGTAATTAACGGTTAAAATTCTATTTAAATGCGGATGTTTTATCAGTTGCATTTTGCCATCAGGCCAAACAATTTTTAGGGAATCGCATTGTGCGTGTCCGAACCCAAAGTGAAGTCGGCTGTCCACAGTTGAAAGATAGCCCCGCACAGGGTATTGTTCCAACATTTGAGTCACCCTGTTTGAATAAGCATACAACGTGGCGCCGATTCCTTCTTTGTTTAAAGCATCACCATTCAATCTTACTGCGAGGTAATTATTTTTTTTAAGAGTATCGGTTTGTGCACCCATCTCATTATGCATAATGAATGCGTTACCATTAATGTTGTTGGTAACGAGATCAAGATTGCCGTCATTATCTAAATCCACGTAGGCAGCACCGTTAGATATAGATTTTTGGTCTATTCCCGCGTCTGCTGAAATATCCTTGAAGGATAATCCACCTTTATTTAAATATAAATAATTGTTTAGCGACACGCTTCCTAATTTAGAAAGGTGATCCATAAATATTCTTGTCTGTGCCGGGTCATTATCCGGAATTCCGCTGGCCATAACCGTTTGATGCCGGTATTCAAGAAAGTCAATATTGGTGGGGTCTCTGCCCAGGCCATTAGTAATGTGTACGTCCTTCCATCCGTCGTTGTCCAGGTCAGCAATTAGTACACTCCAACTCCAGTCAGTTTCAGCAATTCCGGCCATCTCGCCTATTTCGCTGAAGAAAGGTTCTTTGCGATTATTAATTTGTCTTGTGCCATTATTTAACTGCAGCATGTTGTGGATATATTCCGGCTGGAAACCTTTATCCATTTCCAACTGATGCCGCTGATCATTTAGAAATGAATACATCATTTTTTTTCGTTCGTTGGTCTCCGGCTGCATATCAAGCGTTATGATATCCGTCTTATCATCATTATTAAGGTCAGCGGCATCTGTTCCCATGCTGGAATAACTTTGGTGCTTTATGGCAGACGCTATGCAGTTACTAAATGTACCGTTCTTATTATTAAGCCAAAGGAGATCATTTTTTATGTAGTCATTGGCAACATAAATATCAGGGTAGCCGTCACCGTTAAAATCGCTTACTACAACGCCGAGGCCATTGCCATCTTCAGCAATACCGGCTTGTTTAGAAACATCTTTAAATATCGGATGATCCATTCCTGCAGGTATGCCTTCATTGTGATATAATTTATCTGCTGCGATTGCATTGCTGTCAATCCTATTATCGCGAATGTCATTTGGCCTGTTATCATTTAAAGTATGATTGAGCAGGTACATATCCATTCTTCCATCTTTGTCATAATCTAAAAAAACAGCCTGCGTTGAGTAAGATGAATCTGCAAGGCCATATTCCGCCGCCTCTTCTTTAAAGGTGAGGTTATGTTGATTAATGAATAACAGGTTTTTTCTCTTGCTTCCGGGCACGCTTCCTGATACAGAAACATAAATATCAGGCCATCCATCATTATTAATATCTATTACGCTTACGCCTGTACACCATGAACTTGTAGTTACTCCGGCGCTTTGGGCAATGTTCTCAAAATGCATATTGCCCTTATTGATATACAGAGCGGAACTTACCTGGTTACCCGCAAAGAATATATCCGGTAACCCATCGTTATTAAAATCGCCGATACCTACGCCACCGCCCATATAAGTATATTCATTTACAAACATGTTCGTGGAATCATTTTCAACGATTGTATTTGTAAAATCAACGCCTGTTTGGGATGAAGGCAAAATGGAGAAAAATAAACCTTCTTTTTTTTTGGGAGAGCCACAGGAGGCAATGAATAAAAGCAATATGAAAGGTAAAATCAGATTTCTCACAAAATATTTTTAAGCAATAACCCAATATAACATGAAACGATAATTTTATGCAAATAAAAATTATTGTTAGCCAAATTCTTAAATCAAATAACGCGGGCTATTTTTTATCGGCAACCAAATAAATCACACTTAATGGAGGCACATTAATTTTTATAGTACCATTAAGATTTGCTGAATAAGCTTTAAGAGAGCTGTAGTTTAAAGGTCCACCAGTTGCCGTTGAAGGTCCATTTCCATTGACAAATACCTGGCTTGAAAAAGGCGCGTTATCTGTTCCGCCGGTAAGTACGTACCAGTAATATTTACTACCCGCAGGGAAATGTTTAAAGTCAATAGCAACAACATGGCCCAAAGCGGCGGAATTGATAATAACAGTTGCTGCCTGGCCTGAAGAAAATGTTGAAGAATAAGTAGTAATATCTGAATTCAGCGCCTTAAGTGTATCATAAACCATTCGGTCGCCAAAAAATTTCTGAAAATAATACAGGTAATAAAATGATGGCCGTGGATTCCATAATGGAGCGCCTGGCTCATCCCCATTATTAAACATGCCCTGGTCGTCACCATTTGCGTAGCCATTGGCAATATCCCACCGGCTTGCTTCGCCAAAGTTATTTTTAATAATGGAGCCAATCGTTTTTGCGGCGTGAATACCTGAAATATAAGATACACTTTGTTTGGAGCCAATAGCCTGGATATTCCACTCAGTAAATGCAACTGGTTTTAATCCCACTCCTGAAGCAGTTAATTGTTGGGTAACATAAGACATAACGCCAGCCGGAACTGTAGCTCCTGTACTTAAAATGTCTGCCACGGTAGAATTGGTTGCATAACCGGTGAAGTAATCATGTACAATAAAATAATCTACCTTGCTACCGGCATTTTGTAACACGCCTATGTTCCAGGTTTTAACAGAATTGTAATCATAAGTAGCGGGGGCTTGTTGGTATAAGACGGCACCTATAAAGATGGTTGCGCCAGTTTCCTGCGCAGCCGCTTTCATAGAATCTACAAAGACCTTCACCTGACTTCCGTACAAAGCACCCGTAATTGTTGCGGGTTGGCCATCTTTATTTTTACTTTGATCAATGTTATAGCCCCCCTCCCAATTCCCATAGTTTTCATTCCCAATTTCCCAATATTTTGTTCTGCCTTTATCATACCGTACCCAATCAGCGGCCAGGTGCGCTGCCGTTGCTACAGGGTTGGCACTCGTACCATATCGGGCGTAGCCATAATTTACAGTGATGATTCCCGTACTATTTGTTTGGGCAAGCAAATTATAATAGTTGGCAAGACTAAAAGTCCATGACGCGGTGTTGCCACCATACCAATAATTAGCAGCACTAGCTATTCCTGTTGAATTAAGCAAATTGGCCGGGGCATCGGATGGAGCAGGATTAGCATCTGTTCCATTCCAAAAATAAACATCGCTGATGCTACCGCCTGGGCCGCGGATTATATTAGGGGAAAGGTCTGTAAGATATTTTATTAAAGTAGGCTGAGTAACGGTTTGCCCGCTCCATAAATTTGAATTGGCGCCATAAACGTATGGCGGCACTTTAACCAGAACCTTATTTATGTCAATTGTTAAGGAATCAGTTGCAGTAACAGAGGCGGCAGAACCTGGAAGAACATCGGGTGCAGTAAATGATTTTGGTTTCCACCCGTCGTTAAAAAACCCAATAGTGGAAGCTATGGATGGGTCTGTAGGATTATAAACACTATCACTTGACGGGGGCGGGGGAGTACCTCCTCCACCGCCAGTAACCGACGGACTCTTTTTACAACTACTGATAGTTAGCAACATCAAAAAAAGAATTGAGGCCGACGATAGTTTTTCCATTTTAAAATTCTTTATCAACTTTTAATTATTGACCTTTCACAATTCTTACATTATCTATAGCAAGGTTCACACTATTTGCCGGCACGGCAGCAGCTTGATCATTCACAATAAGAAAGCCAACATCTGTGGCCGGATAGTCACTGAACTTATTTGCAGGCACACCTGCCGGATTCCAGCTTGTTTGGTAAAATTCATTTTTCGTTATGAATTGTGAAAGCGGAATCGTAGCGGTAACCCATCCTCCAGGCTGAAATTTACCTGACGGATCTGTTTGCCAGGGGGCAAATCTTGCGGTATAGCTTTTCCAGCCATACCACCCGCCTACACATATCCAAATTTCTCCAGCACTCCATGTTTTAGCCGCATACACTTCAAATTTCATTGAATAGTTTGCAATAGATGTTGAAGTATTGGCAACCCATGGCACGGGATTTAATTGTAGTAAACCTGCATTACCCTGGGAGCCGGCAGCGGAATTAGCTCCCATGGGGCTGGCCTGCAGTAATACTCCTACGCCAGTTGTAGCATTATGGTAAGACTCAGCGGCAGTTGGTGCGTCAGCATAACCACCTGTCCAACCTATGAAACCAGTATTATCGCTACTATACTGCACATCAAAAGTGCATAAATAGCCGGGAGAGGGATGACTAATATAAGAATCAAAGAGTTGTGGAGCTGTCGCTGTGCCCAATACCCCGGATATAGATAAGGAATCCGTTTTATTTACACCTGGGGGCACTATCACGGTAAATTGGGTAGCGCTTATTGAGTTAAGAATGTTTGCTGCGACACTTCCAGGAAACACTACCTTGTCCAGGCCGATGAAATTGGTTCCGGTAAATGTAATTGTATCTCCGGCAATTGCATTTTCATTAGAAACAGTTGCTATCGTCATTGGGGGTGGATAAGAAAAAGCCGCGGTGCCGAAAGTGGCAATTACACGAAGCGAATCTTTGAAGACGGTACCCTGTGTTGGAATTTCCGCTGTAATCAAGGTGCCTGTTTTGTCCACTGTATATGAAAGAGCTGTATCTGCTCCGCCCATTATGGGGAAGGTTATTTTTTGAATGCCTTTAAAATTGTAACCATTAATGTACACTATTTTTCCACTATTATCAAAAGATATAGAACCGATTGCAGGAGGTGGTAAATACAATTTAAAATTATACAAAGCTGTTCCATGACTTGTTACCAATTTAATCTGGCTTGGAACATTTGGGTCTGTAGCAGCAGTTTGCGCAGTCGCGGGTATATATACAATTACGTTGTTATTGGTGGCATAAGCAGGGTTAAAATAGGCCGAAGTATCATTAAAAAAAATCGCTTGTAAGCCGCCCAAATTAGTTCCTTGTATAACTATTAAGTTACCTGGTATAGCCGCACTGAATAAGCTATCGCGAAGTGTTGTATCCACGCTTCTTACGTCGGTAATTACTGGAGGACCACTGCTGTCATTTTTCTTGCAGGCAAATTGAAAGAGGGCCGTCGCTATTAGCAAAATGTATATTAATTTATTTTTCATTTATCAAATATTTTTAGGTTTTAATAACTCACTTTAGCAAAATCAAACGGAACCGGTACTGCAGATAAACTTGGTGCTATCAGCAAATCCGATTCAGGGTATGGAAGGTCAGCATTGTTGGCTGTCATAGAATAATTCCGTTCGCCAATTGTAAATGGCTGTGTAGCATCATCAAGAAAAGTGATGAAGGGATTGCCGTTGTTGTAAGAGATGTTATACAACCCACGGTTTTGCGTACTGTAATATTGCAAAGCATCAGTTGGGTCAAAATAATACCATTGCTTCCAGTCATACCAGGTATGACCTTCAAAGGCAAATTCAATCTTTTCTTCCTGCAATATATCTCTATAAGTTATGGAAGATTTTGGGGCTATGCCAGCGCGTATTCTTACAGCATTAAAATATTTTAAAGCGTCAGCGTCAGTTGTGGAAGGATTGTTTCCCAAAATAGCATTGGCGTAAACAAAATAAACATCTGGAAGGCGAAGCATATATGTACTTAAATTTTCATTTTGTTGCGAGCCAAGTCCTCCATTGTCTGCCGGCGAACCAATAACATATTTTTTTACATAAGCATGATCGCTGGCGTAACCGTTACCGACAGTATTTGGAACATATATTTTTGCGCTATTAAATAAAGCTGTATCTACATGCCAGCCGCCATTTGCCTGGTTAATATCCGGGTAATAATCTCCCGGCAAAAAGATGGTCGCCTTCCTTCTGATAGAATCGTCCTTATTATCAAAATAATATTTGATAAGACTTGGCGAGGCACCAAACGCTCCACCCCAACCATCACCTGTTTGGGTAATTTTTGAATCGTAAGCCAGATTAGCCTGCATATGATTTTGCACAAAATACTCTCCATTAGGTACCCATAACAAAGCAAATAAAGACTCGGAAGGTGTAACGGTCCCGCTGAATTTTTTACTTGTAAACAGATCGTAGTAATTTGGTTCTAAAGTAAGGCCACTGTTATGGCAAACGTCCCCTGCATAAAATTTAGCGCTGTCAAGGTCACTTTGTTTTCTTGTTCCATTCTGATTTAAACCGGAACGTACTAAATAGGCTCTTGCCAACATACCTTCTGCACTCCATTTAGTTATTCTTGCAGGTTGCAATGGTGTTGCTCCTAGGTGATTTTTTGCCCACGTTAAATCATTAATCATAAATTGCCATGCATCGGCAACATTGTTTCGTTTTATAGTGGTGTCTCCTAATTGAGTACTATTATCATAAATTATAGGAACTGCGCCCCAGTCAAGTGCAAGAAAATAGTAAGCGGCAGCTCTCATAAAATAGCATTCTGCCAGTCCGGAATTTTTAGCCGATTCACTTGCTCCCGCCCCGGCATTTTTAATATTAGAAGCAACAACATTTGCATTGGCCACAACCGACCAGAGTGCCTGGTAAGCACTTTGCAATGCGCCACTTGCATCAGTGGACGTTACAGAAAAAGTCAAATAAGCGCCCCTGCCATTGTAATTATCAGATAGGCTATTTCCACCTAATACGTCGCCAATGTACTGTAGGGAAGTACCGTTATAGCCGCCCCACGATCCATTATACAATGGACCTGTACCATTTAAAATATCAGCATCAGTTTGATAAAACGTTCCGGAAGTAGGTGACCCAAGAGGAGGGCGGTTTAAATATTCTTTTTTACAGGCCTGTAAAACCAACACAGCCATAAGTAATAAAATAATGTTTGCACGTTTCATAATTATTTTTTTTGAAGTTGGTCGGATAAATTTAAAAATCAAGAGCAATGCTTAGTGAATAAGACCTGGTGGAAGGATACCTGCCTTCATCCAAACCTGCAAGGTTTACACCACCATAATTGTACATACCAACTTCTGGATCGTAGCCGGTATATTTTGTTATGGTAAATGCATTCTGTACCTGGAAAGTGGCTAATGCTCCTTTTAAGACATGTGTTCTCGAGAGCAGCTTAGATGGTATGCGATAATTAAGACGAACATTTTTTAATTTCAGGTACGATCCGCTTTCTACATCCCATTGCGTGAGCCGAACGTTTCCATTAGCATCACTTCCTGACGGTCTTTGTATATTGTAACCCGGATTTGTAAGCGTAACTGTAAGAGCATCTGCCGGATTAATACTACTTGGTATCGCAAAATTTGTAGCATTTCTGAAATGATTACTGTAAGGACCTGTACCAAGTGGTAATGTTTCATTCTGATACTTTGTAAGATTTAGAAGTTGGTTACCATAAACGCCAGTGAAGAAAAAGTTTAATTCAAAACCTTTATAGGTAAAGTTTGAGGTAAAGTTATAAGAGAATTTTGGCCAAGGGTTACCAATGATGGTTCGGTCATTATTATCTACAACACCATCACCGTTAATGTCTTTGAACTTAATGTCCCCAGGCCAGGAGCCTTTTACCGGATCAATAATTAAAGGAGATCCTAATGGCCCGGTTTGTACAGCATGACCAGAAATATCTTTGTAGTCCTTGAAGAGGCCTTCTGCAATATAGCCAGTGAATTGGTTCAATGGTTGTCCTTCAGTAATGAGGAATTGCGCCTGCGTATTATTGGTAGAGGAGTAGTATTGCGTAATAATAGGCGAGCTAAGTTTTTTAACCTGATTTTTATCCACAGAAAAATTTATACCAGTTCTCCACTGAAAATTTTTGGTAGAAATATTAACCGTGTTTACCGTAACACCAAATCCCTTGTTGAACATAGATCCAACATTCTTTTGCGGCCAGGTTACACGCCCGCCATAACCTCCGCTCAAATAACCTCCCAAAAATCCAGGCCCGGAAGCGGCTAGTATAAGGTTACTAATGTCTTTGCGGTACACATCACCAATTACTTCGATTCTATTGTTGAACATATGCATGTCAACGCCAAAATTGGTAGATTTATCTTCTTCCCATTTAAGGTCGAGGTTTTGAAAGTTGGCAGGTAGAAATCCGGAACCCCAAACAGTTGAAGAAGCATATAAATTAGAATAGATGGCGCCACCTGATCCGGAGTTACCGGAAACACCATATTCACCACGTAATTTTAAATCATTAAGGAAAGTAAGACTCTTCATTAAGTTTTCTTCTGAAATTTTCCAGGCCAGAGAAACTGCCGGGAACGTTCCAAATTTATTATTAGGACCAAAATTTGAGCTTCCATCTCTCCGCACCACGAACTGTGCAATGTATTTATTGTCGTAAGTATAATTAAGCCTGC
>JBDTKB010000223.1:0-9964 GCA_039935555.1 Ginsengibacter sp.
AAGTAGGCGACTCTATACCCAAAGAACTTGAACTGGCAGAGAGTTTAGGTGTGAGCCGCACAGTGATACGGGAAGCCCTGTTGCGCCTTCGCATGATGGGCCTCATAGAATCCAAAAAGAAAAGAGGTGCCGTTATTACAAGCCCTGATATATTTGGGATGATGAGCAGGAGCATGAACCCTCATGTTCTTGACCAGGAAACTTTGAAGGAAATTTTTGAAATACGGCTTGTATTGGAAATAGGTATGGCAGACCTCCTTTTCAGGAGAGTAACCAAACAGGCTATTGCGGAACTCAAGGCGATAGTGAAAAATGAACCGCCTTCGGCACAATACCATTTATTTAATATTGATCATGAAATTGCTTTTCACGGAAAGCTTTATGAAATAACGGGAAATGAAACCCTCAAGAAATTTCAAAAAATGCTTTTACCCGTTTTTGATTATGTACACAAAAGCGGTTTATTAAAGAAGCAGCCTCTTTTAAAAACTTTCACATCTCACAAAACACTGGTAAGTATCCTTGAAAAAGGCACCCCGGAAGAATTCAGGAATGGAATGAGAAACCACCTGGAAAATCATTTTTTGAGGATATTTGAGTGAATTGTTTTTTGGTTGCTATCAATTAACGAAACGGCTGTAGGCCTGTTTTGTAACGCGTATGGCAGGATACTTTTTTAAAAAACAATTGGTATAAGTTTGAAAGTATTTACTAAATGGTAAACGCAACATGGCTCCTTTGAATTAGAAAACGATATGAGCATTAAATATTTTATCACAGTCCTTATGCTATTTACAAAAGTATACAGCCAGTCAAGGGAAAATAAAATTTCTGTTCCGTTGGGTGGTAATTCATGGGTAACAATAAAAGCGCAAAATGGAAATGAAAAAGTAACTAACCAGGGATGGGAGAATTGGCAAAATAAAGATGTTGTATGGAGCACGTTTATCAGGCTTAACAAAACCGGTAAACTAAAAGTATTTGCTTTATTAAATGTTCCCGAAGGTGAAAGTGAATTGCAATGCAAAATAAATAATAAGAAAAAAATATTTTCCGCATCGGGTGCTGCTGATAAAGAATATGAAATTGGTGAATGGAATATTTTGCAAGACGGTTATGTAAAAATTGATATGCAGGGAATAAGTAAAGCCGGAAAGTTGTTTGCCAATGTAAGCGAATTGCATATTCGTGGTTCTGCAGTTGATGACCAAACTGCTTTTGTAAAAAATAATGAAGGCAATTATTTTTATTGGGGGCGTCGTGGCCCCTCAATACATATCAATTATGATCTTTCGGAAGTGATAGGAAATATTGAATGGTTCTATAACGAAATAAGGGTACCCAAAGATAACGATGTGACAGGTTCTTATTTTATGGCAGCTGGTTTTGGTGAAGGCTATTTTGGAATGCAGGTAAACTCGTCAACGGAAAGACGGATTTTGTTTTCTGTGTGGAGCCCTTTTAAAACCGATGACCCAAAAGCAATACCTGCTGATAAAAAAATTATTTTACTTAAGAAAGGCGAGGGTGTTCATGCCGGAGAATTTGGAAATGAAGGTTCGGGCGGACAGAGTTATTTACAATATAACTGGAAAACCGGTGAAACGTATAAATTTTTATTGAGAGCACAACCGGTTGATAATAATTACACAAATTATACGGCTTATTTTTATGTGGCAGATCAAAAGAAATGGATGCTGATAGCAAGTTTCAGTCGTCCGGCAACAAACACTTATCTAAAAAAGTTACATTCCTTTCTTGAAAATTTTGATCCTGAAACAGGCTATTTAAGCCGCAAAGCATTCTATCAAAATCAGTGGATCAAAACCAATAATGGAGATTGGAAACCTCTCACTAAAATGATTTTTACTGGAGATGCCACAGCAAACAAAGGTTATCGTCTTGATTATGATGGCGGCGAAGAAAATGGAAAATTCTATTTACGAAATTGTGGATTTTTTAATAACAATGCAGCATTAAAAACAATTTTCTTTCATTCGACACCGACAAAAATTCCGGATGTTGATCTTTCTGCATTGCAATAAAAATGCGCTCTCTTAAATACGATTGTATGTTTAATTCGGCGAGTATTTTGATTGCGAAAAAAACGGCCCGGAGTTTTTTCTTATAGAAGTAAGCGGCATTCCTTTTGGCTTAATGGGCGAAATGTTACAGGATGGCGGCAATCCTTGGCGGGGAATGATCTACGGGATGACAAACCGTTTTCCATGGAGAGAAGATGCAGACCCACGGCCCATTTGGAAGTTCTGGGATAGTTTTGGAATGAAGGGCACAAAGATGATTGGATATTGGAGTGATGCCTGTCCGGTGAAAACTATAAATGATAAAGTACTCGCAACGGTGTATAAAAAAGATGGAGCCGCATTAAGTTCTATCGCAAGTTGGGAAGATGCAAATGTAGATGTGCAATTAAAAATTGACAGGAACAAATTAGGAATCGATCCGGCTAAGGCAACAATAACAACAAAAGAAATAAAGAACTTTCAATCATCAAAAACATTTACCGTAAATGAATCCATACTTGTTGAAAAAGGAAAAGGATGGTTGCTGGCGTGAAATGACATGATCAGAATTTTGCGTAAGCGATTGTTTCATAAATACTGAAAAATAATTGGCAACTTTAGCGGAGATTTTTTTTAATAATTATAGAAATCCAAACAATGAATAGAAAAGAATTTGTAAGAACCACAGCGCTGGCAACAGCCGCATTTGCCATGCCGGGTAAAAATTTATTTGCATCCGCAGCAGATCCCAAAGTAAAAATTGCATTGATGGGAACAGGGTTAAGAGGGCAAAGCCACCTCGAACTTCTTTTATCAAGAGCGGATGTGGAAGTAGTATCCATCTGTGATGTGGATGAACGCATGCTAAAAAGTGCACAGGAAATTATTAATAAGAGTGGAAAGAGAATGCCTCAGGTTTATACCGGTGATAACTATGCTTGGAAAAGAATGTTGGAAAAAGAAAAATTGGATGGAGTGATCATTGCCACACCATGGGAATGGCATAAACCAATGATCATTGGTTCGTTGGAAGCAGGCCTTAAATATGTAGGAACAGAAGTGATCCTAGGCATTACATTACAGGATCATTGGGATGTTGTGAAAGCTGCAGAGAAATACAATGCCAATGTAATGATGCTCGAAAATGTTTGTTATCGCCGGGATGTAATGGCGGTGCTGAATATGGTACGGCAGGGATTATTTGGAGAATTGATCCATTTGCAGGGCGGCTATCAACATGATCTGCGTGAAGTAAAATTTAATGATGGCATTACCCCTTATGGCCATGGAGTTGAGTTTGGCGAGAAAGCTTTTTCAGAAGCGCATTGGCGAACCAATCATTCGGTGTATCGCAATGGTGATCTCTATCCAACACATGGCGTTGGCCCAATTGCTAATTACATAAGTATCAACCGCGGTAACCGCTTCATCTCTCTTTGTTCTTTCTCTTCCAAATCAAGAGGGCTTCATAATCATATTGTAAAAGTGGGAGGAGAAGATCATCCTAATGCCAAAGTGAAATTTAAATTAGGCGATGTTGTTACCACATCTATTAATTGTGCAAATGGTGAAACGATCTTGTTGCAACACGATACAGATCTTCCACGTCCTTATTCGCTTGGTTTTCGTGTACAGGGAACGGAAGGGTTATGGATGGATGTAAACAAAAGTATTTATATACAAGAGAAATCAGCGAAGGCACACCAGTGGGATGAGGCAAAAGCATGGTTGGATAAATACGATCATCCTTTGTGGATAAAATGGAGTAAGGATGCGGAAGGCGCCGGTCATGGCGGAATGGATTTTTTTGTGATCCATTCTTTTGTTGAATCCATTAAACGAAAAACACCAACGCCAATGGATGTGTATGATGCAGCTACCTGGAGTTCTATTTCGCCATTGAGTGAACAATCAATTGAATTGGGAAATGAAACAATAGAGTTCCCTGATTTTACCGGCGGACAATGGATGTTTCGCAAGCCGGTGTTTGCTTTGAATGATGAATATTAATGGTCACGTATTTTAATTATAGAAAATGATGCGATCTGTTTTATCAGCTTATGGTTTGGAAGAAAAATCATTAAAGATGGAGCCGTTTGGAAGCGGCCTGATAAACCACACCTGGAAAATAACAACGAAGGACAAGCAATTCATTTTACAAAAGGTTAATCATTCGGTATTTGAAAAGCCTGATAGCATTGCACATAACATCAGGTTAATCGCCGGTTATCTTGCAGCGCATTTTCCTGGTTATCGTTTTGTAGCTCCGATTCCTTCCAGCGAAGGAACTGAAATGATCTATTTAAAAGATGAGGGATTTTTCAGGATGTTTCCCTTCATTATTGATTCACATACAAAAGATGTAGTAGAAACTCCTGAACAGGCTTATGAAGCAGCAACACAGTTTGGAAAATTCACACAATTGCTTTCTGATTTTGATGTGAGCCGGCTTAAGATAACCATCCCGCATTTCCATGACCTGGCTTTACGCTATCAACAGTTTTTACAAGCTCTTGAAAAAGGAAATAATAAAAGAATTGCTGCATCAGAAGCGCTGATTAAAATACTGCTAAGACATTCAGATATTGTAACCGAATACAACAATATAAAATCCAATCCTGTATTTAAATTAAGAGTAACGCACCACGATACCAAGATTAGTAATGTATTGTTTGATGATAAAAACAAAGGTATTTGTGTAATTGACCTTGACACTTTAATGCCTGGTTATTTCATCAGTGATGTTGGCGATATGATGCGAACATATTTATCTCCCGTGAGTGAAGAAGAAAAAAATTTTAGTAAGATCGAAGTGCGTGACGAATTTTATAAAGCCATTGTTCAAGGCTATTACAACGAAATGAAAGAAGTATTGACAGAGACGGAAAAAAAATCTTTTTTCTATGCAGGCAAATTTATGATCTACATGCAGGCTTTACGTTTTTTAACCGATCATTTGAATGATGACATTTATTATGGTGCAAAATATAAAGGGCAGAATTTTGTGAGAGCTAATAATCAGGCTGTCTTGTTGAAACGCTTACTGGAAAAAGAAACTATCCTTACCGATAAAAATATTTTTGAAGGTCGGATGTAGGCAGCATATACAGAATGTTTAAAATGTAATCGCGGTATTTTTATTTATCGCATAAAATAAAAAATTTTGAAAAAAATAATCTCTATCTCCATCTTCATTTTTATTTTCTCCTGCCTTAATGCACAAACGAAACATAATTTTAGGTTATCGTCTCAAAATTTTTTGCTTGATGAAAAACCTTTTCAAATCATTAGTGGCGAAATGCATCCATATCGTATTCCTAAAACTTATTGGAGGCATAGAATACAAATGGCAAAAGCAATGGGATGCAACGCGATTGCTGTCTATGTGTTTTGGAATTATAATGAAACCACGCCGGGTGTTTTTGATTTTACAACCGGCAATCACAATATTGCAGAATTCATCCGCATTTGTAAAGAAGAAGGTATGTGGGTCTTATTGCGGCCCGGCCCGTATGTATGTGCTGAATGGGACTTTGGCGGATTGTCTTCTTATCTTTTAAAAATTCCGGATATAAAAATTCGCTGCATGGACAGTCGCTACATGGCAGCAGCAACCCGTTATATTAATGCGTTATCGCAGCAGGTAAAAAATTTGCAATGTACTAAAGGCGGACCTATATTAATGGTTCAAATTGAAAATGAATATGGCAGCTTTGGTAATGATAAAACCTATTTGGAAGCATTGCGAAAGCTTTGGATTAAGAACGGCATTATAGTGCCGTTTTATACAGCCGATGGTGCAACCCAATATATGTTGGATGCAGGATCAATAGAAGGCGCTGCAATTGGTTTGGATAGCGGAACAGGTGAAAAAGATTTTGCACAGGCAAAAAAGAAAAACCCGAATGTACCCGCTTTCAGCAGTGAAACATATCCGGGATGGTTAACACATTGGGGTGAAAAATGGGCAAGGCCTGATACGAATGAATTAAAAAAAGAAATAGAATTTTTATTAAAGAATAAAAAGTCTTTTAATTTTTATGTAGTTCACGGAGGAACGAATTTTGGTTTTACAGCAGGTGCAAATTCTTTTTCTCCCACCCAATTTCAGCCCGATATAACAAGCTATGATTATGATGCTCCCATCAATGAACAAGGGCAACCTACACCAAAATATTTTATGCTGCGCAGATTAATTCAAAGCCATGTCGATTATAAAATTCCCGATGTTCCGCAGGCAATTAAAACAATTGAAGTAGCAACCATAGAAATGAAGAAAGCTTACAATCTCTGGAATTATCAATTGCCTTTCATCCAATCGGCACAACCAAAACCGATGGAAGCTTTTGATCAAAACCAGGGCTTGATCTTATACAAAACAAAATTGATCGGACATAAAAGTGGCAAGTTGAAAATTTGGGAACCACATGACTATGCATTGGTGTTTTTAAATGGAAAATTTATTGATACGGTTTATCGTGATGGAGGAAAATGGGAAATTGATCTTCCGAAAACTACTGTTGAAAATCCTGTGTTGGAAATTTTAGTGGAAGGAATGGGGCATATCAATTTTGCTCAATTCATGATTGACCGGAAAGGCATTACAGACAGGGTTACCTTAAATGGAATGACATTGATGAACTGGCAAATAACATTGTTGCCGATGGATGAAAATTTTATCAATACAAAAAAGCCTGACCTGGCAAACAAAGTGGAAGACAATAAACCTTGTAATTTTTTTACAGGAAGTTTTGATCTTTCAGTAACCGGCGATACTTATTTTGATATGAGCAATTATTCAAAAGGCATCTTGTATATAAATGGGCACAACCTTGGAAGATATTGGAACATCGGCCCACAACAAAGATTGTATTGCCCTGCAAACTGGCTTAAAAAAGGAAAAAATAAAATTTTGGTTTTTGATATGCACCAGTTACAAGCTGCTGAAGTAAATAGTTTTCGTTCATTAACAAAATAGTTTGTAATAGAATGATGTAACTATTTTTATTCGAACTTAGTTTGTTTGAAACTGGCTTTAAAGATGGATGCAAGCAAACAAGGTCAAATAGTTATGTAATAAAAAGGTGGGCCACTATTAATTTAAATAAAATATTTTTAAAATGCTTCCCTATATAAAGAATAAGAAGGGGTTTATATTAAAAATAAAAACAGTTGTATTACTCTTGCTTTTTATAAGTACTGCTACTGCACAAATAAAACTTCCTTCCTATCCTGATTCTATATTTTCAACTTATTACCTTCAAAGAGTATCGCATTTTAAAAGTTTGCCCCAAACAAATGATGACATCATATTTCTGGGCAACAGCATTACGGATGGAGCTGAATGGTCTGAATTATTCAATGATATAAGAGTTAAGAATCGTGGCATTAGTGGTGATATTACTGTAGGGGTTATTAATCGCCTTGATGAAATAAACAACAGGAAGCCTTCAAAAGTTTTTTTATTAATTGGCGTAAATGATCTTGCCGGGAATATCAGCACGGATAGTATTGTAAAAAATATTCTTTTAATAGCAGAGTATATACGGTGGCAATCACCTTCCACAAAATTATATGTGCAGAGCATTTTGCCAGTAAATAATGTGTATGGAAAATTTGCTACGCATACGAATAAAGGAAAGGAAATAAAAATAATAGATGCACAATTAAAGGGCAAGGCTAACAGTCAAGGTTATACGTACATTGACCTTTATTCTTCTTTCGTTGATGAAAATGGAAAACTAAAGGCCAAACTTACCAACGATGGTCTACATTTAAAAGGCGAAGCGTATTTAATCTGGAAACATATTATTTACCCATACGTTTACAGCCTGCAACCAAATCCCGCACTTATTCCCTTACCAAAGGAAGTAAATTTTACAAACCATTCCTTTCCGCTTTTTTATTGTAAAAAGATTGTTGTTCAAAATAATGTGTTGCTGAACGAAGCTGAAAAATTAAAGCAACAATTAGAAGAAAAGGGACTGTTGATGGATATTGTTGGTGCTGCTGATAAAGATGAACCGGTAATTGTATTAGAGATTGGTAAAGTAAATGCACCGCTGTCTGAAGAAGAAGCTTACCATTTGAGTGTTACGGAAAATGAAATACTGATTACAGCAAATACAGCACATGGAATTTATAATGGTATTCAAACATTGCTACAGCTAATGCGTGATGGATCGCTGGTGACAACTTGCGAAATACAGGACTGGCCTGCTTTTTCATGGCGTGGTTATATGGTGGATGTTGGAAGAAATTTTGAATCGGTGAAATTGCTAAAGCAGCAGATTAATATTCTGGGTAAATACAAATTCAACATTTTTCATTTTCATTTAACCGAGGATATAGCATGGCGCTTACAGAGTAAAATGTATCCTCAGCTTAATGCACCGGAAAATATGTTGCGAAATAAGGGCATGTATTATACCGAAGATGATTTAAAAGACTTAATTGCTTATTGTAAAGAAAGATATATAACGTTGGTTCCTGAGATAGATATGCCCGGCCACAGCGCCGCCTTTAAAAGAGCCATGGGTGTTGATATGCAATCAGATTCCGGGATAGCGATTCTTAAAAATATTTTAAAAGAGTTTTTTACTGCGTATAAGGATGTGCCTTATTTTCATGTTGGTGGTGATGAAGTACATATTTCTAACAAAAATTTTATGCCGGAAATATTAAAGTATGTGGAAAGTTTTGGCAAAAAGACTATTGCGTGGAGCCCCGGTGCTCCACTTGATGATAAAACGATTCGCCAATTATGGATGAGCGATGATGGCGAAAAAAATGTTTCATCATTGAACTTTATTGATTCGAGGCATCTCTATTTAAATCATATTGATCCATTGGAAGCCCCTGTTACCATATTCAACCGGCAGATCGGCGACACTACAAAAGTGAATGATAATATGAAAGGTGGTACGCTTTGTTTATGGCCCGACAGGAGATTGGAGAACGAAGATGATGTTTTAAAAATGAATCCGGTGTACCCAGGCATGCTGTCCTTTGCTGAAAGAAGCTGGCGTGGCGGTGGCCGCAAGGGATGGACGGCAACTATTGGTGCGCCAGGCTCGCCCGAAGCTAATGAATTTGCAGCATTTGAAAACCGGTTACTAGATCATAAAGTGTTATATTTTTGTGGTCTTCCTTTTCCTTATTTAAGGCAAAGTGAGATAGTTTGGAAATTATATGGCCCTTATAATAATGATGGTGAATTTTCAAAACAATTTGCACCTGAGGAAGGAAAAATGGACGAGTCGAAATTGGCTTCTTCACAAAGTGTAGTTGGTGGAACTATTATATTAAGACATTGGTGGGCTCCCCTCATAAAAGGCGTTATACATGATCCCAAAGAAAACACCACCTGGTATGCATACACAAAGCTTTGGAGTGATGAAGAGCGAGTGCAGGATTTTTGGATAGGCTTTAATGACTTGTCCCGCTCACCTGCAACTGATTCTCCAAAGCCTGGAACATGGGATGACCGTAACAGTCAAGTATCGGTAAATGGAAATATTATTGCTCCTCCTGAATGGCAAAGAGGGGGACAAAAAGGAAATTCAGAGATACCTTTAATTGATGAAGGGTACGAATACAGGATGCCCACAAAAATAATACTCCATAAAGGATGGAATACTGTTTTAATTAAGGCACCGGTTGGTAGTTTTAAAGGGAAAGATTGGCAAAATCCGGTAAAGTGGATGTTTACATTTATTCGAAAGCCATTGTAGAAAGTGGGGAAACAGTCGTATCGAAAATAATTATTTATGAAATTAAACATCAGCCTGTTGAAGGGTTGAGCTTATGAGGCCCATGGTTGCAAGAATAAATACAGGAAAAAACATCAGCAAAGCGCTCAATTATGATGTGAAAAAAGCGCAGCAGGGAGACGCCGAATTGCTTGCTGGTTAAAACGTCATCCAGTCTACTCCTTTTTT
>JBDTKB010000224.1:0-11823 GCA_039935555.1 Ginsengibacter sp.
TCTTTTAAGTTTCGGTCATTGTTATTTAAAAAATCAAGGCTGATATTAAGCGTACCGTTCTTGTAATTGTCAACCAGGTCAGGAATCACCTGCACGTCGCGAATATGAACGGAGTTGCGGGCGTTCAGTTCTACATCGCGGCAAACGCCCGCCAGGCGCCACATATCCTGGTCTTCAATATAGCTTCCGTCGCTCCAGCGATAAGCCTGGAATGCAATTAAATTTTTTTGCCCAACCTTTACATATTTAGTAATGTTGAATTCAGCGGGCAATTTACTGTCTTCACTATAGCCAACCCATTGCCCGTTTACCCACAAATAAAAACACGAACGCACGGCGCCAAACTGGATATAAATATCTTTTCCTTTCCAGTTTTTATCAATGAATATTTCTCTACGATAAGAACCAACGGGGTTGTATTGTTCCGGAACTTGTGGAGGATTCGGCTTTATGAGATAACCAAAATCATACTTGATGTTAGTATATATCGGTATGCCATATCCGTTCATTTCCCACATGGCTGGCACCGGAAAGTTAACCCAATGGCTGTCATCATAATTTGTTTTCCAAAAACCTAATGGCCGGTTTGCAGGTTTATCAACCCAATTAAATTTCCAATCTCCGTTTAATGATTTAAAATATTTCGATTTGGTTCGGTCAGGCTGCAAAGCGAGTTGCTTATTTTCATAAGCAACGAAGGTAGCATGCATCGGTTCGCGGTTGTACTCATTCTTAAATTCATCTTGCCAAAAGGCAGGCGGCTCCTGGGCTTGCGCTACAACTGTTCCGAAACACAGGAGAAAGAAAAGGGCACTTTGTATTTTTTTCACGCGGTATTTTTTGTATTAAGATAATTGAACTGGAGAAATTTTAATTGAATTTAATTTGCTTTCAAAGGAAAGCACTTTTTACCAGGCATTACTCTAATTTGTTATAATAACCGCTTCGGTACTTTTTAATCCTTTACCACTAGCCGTCACCGTTATTTTACCTCCGTTGCCTTTCGGGCGCACAATAAGCAAACATTTTCCACGGAAAGTTTTATGCTTTGGTTGTTGAAAGCTCTCCATATCAGACGGATTTGCATTTGCAGTTGCAATAATTTCTCCTGCGCCTTTAATGCTGAAATCCAGCGACAGAATGGCATCTGGAACCAGGCGACCGTGAGCATCTACAATTTCTGCGGTAATATAACTAAGGTCGTTGGCATTTGCGTGTAGGGCATTTCGGTCGGCCGTTAGTCTTATTTTTGCAGGTTCGCCTGCGGTTTGCAACACTACAGAGTCAACGGCAACTCCATTCTGCAAGCCAATTGCTTTAAGGGTTCCGGGTTGATAAACGATGTGAAAAGTGGCTGTAAGTTTTGTTTCCTCAGACGCATTTTCTTCCCCGATAGTTATACCATTTAGTTGCAGTCGCACCGTTGGATATTTTGTGTACACATGAACCTGGAGTGTTTTGCCTTCCGAGCCTGCAAAATTATAAGAAGGCAATTCATCCGGCCAACCCCATGCGCTTACCGCCTCTTTGTGGCCTTCAGGAATGGGCGTATGAACGAGCATTTCCATTTTGCTAAAACCCCAAACCACATCGCGGTAGTAAGACTGGGGTTTTTTCCCGCCTATTAAATCAATGTCACCACACCATGCATTAAACCACGGAAATTTTTGCAACTGAAAACCTGGCGTGCTGTCAAGGCCCGTGTGGCCGATGCCAGTTTCTCCCATATAGTCCATAGCAGTCCAAACAAAATCACCAATTACATAAGGATGTTTTTCTACCTGCTGCCAATTTTCAAATGCTTGCAAAGGAAAACTTTCTGTTCCCATCATAATGCGGGCCGGGTATTGCGCGTGATCTGATTCATATTCTTCCAGTTTATAATTATAGCCACCTACATCAAGCAACGCGAACGCCGCCGCCGACGTATCCCATTTATAACCAGGGTGATCCCAGAAATGACAAATGGCTTCCGTCACAAAGCGGGTGGGATCAAATTTTTTAACTTCATCACCTAACTTTTTGGCAATGGCTAAACCGGTCGCATCGGCCCTTTCATTGATCTCGTTACCGATACTCCAGAAAACGACCGCCGGGTGATTGCGGTCGCGAAGAACCATAGAACTGATATCTTTCTGCCAGCATGTGTCAAAATAAAGATGATAATCATCCGGGTTTTTGGGGCGTTCCCACTGGTCAAAAGCCTCATCAATAACGATGATGCCTACACTATCGCAGGCATCAAGAAATTGCTGTGATGGTGGATTATGACTTGTGCGCACCGCATTATAGCCAAAGGATTTTAAAAGTTGCACCCTTCTTATTTCTGCTCTGTCTATAGTTGCGGCTCCAAGTGGCCCATTATCGTGATGCATACAACCTCCGCGTAACAATATACGCCGGCCATTCAGCAGAAAACCTTTGTCAGCAGTAATTTCAATAGAACGAATTCCGAAACTGTTAGTGACCTTATCGATAGCTTTCCCATTCACACTTAGCTCTGAAACGGCGTGGTAGAGGTAGGGCGTTTCAGGTGACCATAATTTAGGATGCGGAACCTGGAACGTTTGCGCAATCTCTTCGTCATTTTGCGAAGCGGAATTTGTAATTCCAATATTAACCTGGTTACTTGTGTTAGAAAGTATTTGATTTTTTGCATCAAAAATAGAAGTGCGTATCGTGGCATTCCCGGCATTGGTGCCGTTATTAATAAGTTTTGTTTTTATACTAATCTTTGCCAATTTATCGCTTACATCAGGCGTGGTAATATAAACACCCCATGGCGCTATGTGCATCAAGGGTGTAACGGTTAGCCATACATGACGATAGATGCCCGAACCGCTATACCAGCGGCTGTTTTTGCCTTCGTTCCTTGCGCGGACGGCAAGAATATTTTCTTCTCCACTGCTTTTAAGATAAGGAGCAATATCATAACTGAAAGGCGTATAACCATAAGGGTGCTTACCAAGATGATGCCCGTTGATGTAGACGTCACTATTCATATACACACCATCGAAATAGATGTTTACTTCCTTATTTTTTATATTATTTAATTTGAAGTGTTTGCGATACCATCCTATGCCGCCAACCGTATAACCTGTTGCAGTGGCGCCGATACTTTTTGTGGTAAATGGCCCGATGATAGAATCGGATTGCCCAGGCAGATCTTCAATGCTCCAGTCGTGCGGCAGATCTAATATGCGCCAGTTATTATCGTCTGTTTTTTCGCTTTCTGCGTTGGTTACATCACCGGGATGAAACTTCCAGTTTGCATCAAAATTTGTGTGCACGCGCTGTGCCTGGGAATAGCTTGCGACTAAAATAATAAACGAAAGTAGGATGACTAATTTTCTCATATCGGCTGGTTGAGTGTCAAAAATACACTTTTGGTTATTTTATAACTAATCAAATGTACACAGCCAATTTGCGACAAATAAAAGCAATTAGATTTTGCTTTTAAGGAATTGTTTCGTTATAACTTTTTTGCTAAATACAAATAAGGTTCAGGTAAATGATGTTGCCAGATGTTTGGATTATCCGGGCTATTGCTAAACAATTTGAAATAATCGTCATCAGCATATAGCACAATTGTGTTGCCTGCTCTCACATAATAATTGCTTGAATAATATTGCGGAGGAACAAAGCCAGGTATCTGTTTGGTAACTGCTTTGGCAACCATTTTGCCTAAATATTTTTGATAATTCTTTTGCGCTTTTATACTTGACTTGCTGAGTTGGTTATAAACGTGTTTTAATATTATTCGCTTTAGAAGTGTTTGCTTTTTTATCATCGCTTTAGCATGACGAAAAGGATTTACTGCCGTGAAATCATTGATCGTTTGTACACTAAACGGAACATCCGGAACCCAATCAGCACTGTTCACTACATTATATGCCCAACCGTCCCTGGTCATGTTTTCATAAGCATAAGCATAAAATAAATTGCCCGGCTTTGGCCCTGCGCTACAGTAAGTTTTAAAACGAATATCCGCAGGCAGCCTGTTGCTCTTCTGAAGATTTTGTAAATAAGAATTTAATAAGAAAGTTATTCCGCCACCCTGGCTATGGCCTGTTAATATAAAATCTTTAATGCCTGCTTTATAACAGGAGTCAATTTCATGTTCGATAGTTGGTGCTAAAAATGCCATTGCAACCAGCCACCCTACATGTACGGCCGCCGCAGGGTTTTCCGCTAACGTATAATTAAAACTTACTTCCTTATTAAGTTGAATTGTTCCTTTTGCCGGAACCATAGCGGCATAAAAATTAGCCAGGAAACTTGCTGAAGTTTGTATACTTCCTTGCACAGCAATCACTGCAATAGGTTTGCTTTTATTGATCCACAAATCCCAAATATTATCAAATGCAACAACCGGGGAGCGATAAACAAAATTGTACATTGACGGAAGAGGAATCGCAGCAGTATCTGACCACTTATTGACAGGGATGTGCGTCAGGGTATTAATTTTCAACATTTCGATATATTCATCTTTTTCAAAACCAGGCTTTAAAAGCTGCGCAGATGAGTTTTGGAAAAACGTACAACCCGTTACGACGATTGCGACAAACAATTTAACTGACTTCATTTTAAAAAATATTATTTAAAAAATTAAAAAAAAGAATTCCTATTTACTGGTTGGCAATTAGAGGTATTGTGTCACAACTTTTAATAAACACTTTTTTATGAAGTTGGTTTAAGGGAAGTTACGTTTTTAAAAGATTATTGAAAACACCAGGAACCATCAACTTTATTTAAACCAAAACATTTAGTTGATAAAGCATAAATACGTGCTTTGTTGAAAACTATTTTCCATCAACCGCCTGGCAGAATTTCATAGGCAGTTTAAATTGAGATGCTGTATTTTTATACCTCATTAGGTGCTATGCGAATATTTTTTATATTTCTTTTGATCTTTTCTGTAAGTGCTATAAAAGCGCAAACCTTGTTGCAACCGGCTTTTCAAAATGGCCTGGCTACAAGAAATTCCCTAACAAACAGCAACAGATTTGACAGCGCCTCAAAAAAGACCTGGTTTATCACCAGCTACAATAGTATTGCTACTGGTTATAATTTTTTCAATGGTGGCAACGCAGCTTTTGTGGCCGCGCCTTTTACATTTCAACTGAATCGAAAGTTAACCAATAACGTGTATGCGTTCGCGGGAGTAACTGTGGCTCCTGTGTATGCCAGTTTCAACCGTGCTTTTATCAATACTGATTTAAATAAAATAAACAGCTTTAATAGTTTTTCCCGCCCGGGAGGTGTCTATCAGTATTCTGCGGCAACCCTCGGGCTTATGTATATTAATAACGACAAGACTTTTTCCATTTCCGGCAGCTTAAGTGTTGAAAGGAGCGCTTATCCGTTATATTACAACAACCGTGTGAACAACGTCAATCAAAAAAATATACATTACAATCAATAAACTGCCAGGTTTACTTGAAAGGCATTTTAATTTGAAACTAAATAAGTTGAGGTCCTGATTCTTTACCCAATCTTCTTGCTAAGAAATCGTTTAACTTCTTTAGCGTTAAAATACATTATCTGCGGTATTCAATAGCCATCCGCCAAACCTTGTACCATTAGGTTGCATCATAGGCGCGCTTAAAGTAGCGCCTGATAACTGAAGAATGCCAACACCCCATGGGCTTGTAACAAGAATACTTACCAACGTAATGGATGGCGGCTTACGAATAATTATGCCTCTTATATATTTACCTACGGAGCCAAATTGGTTGTCTGCAGTATTCAGCAACCAGCCCCCAAAGCGGGTGCCATTAGGTTGCATCATTGGGGCAGTGAGAGTTCCACCCACTAATTTTAAAAAGCCAATTCCCCATGGGCTGGTGACTAATAATTCAGCATGGCCGTCTCCGTCAAAGTCTCCCGCGGCGCCAAAATCGTTATCAACAGTACTCAGCAGCCAGCCTCCAAAACGGGTTCCGTTTGGTGCCATCATCAGGGGCGTCATACTAGCTCCGGCTTGTTTTAAAATACCAATACCCCAGGGGCTGGTTACCAATATTTCTACAATTCCATCACCGTCATAATCTGCAGCCGGTCCAAAAGTATTATCGCCGGTATTCAACAGCCAACCGCCGAAGCGTGTACCATTCGGTTGCATCATTGGCGCCGTTAGCGTGCCTCCCACGAGCTTAAGAATGCCAATACCCCACGGACTTGAGATAAATAATTCTGCATGATGGTCGCCATCAAAATCGGCAGCCGGGCCGAAATCATTGTCACCTGTGTTCAACAACCAACCGCCAAAGCGTGTACCGTTGGGCGCCATCATAAGAGGCGTCATTGTAGCTCCTGCCATTTTAAGAATACCAACACCCCACGGACTTTTCACAAATATTTCCGCCTTGCCATCGCCATCATAATCTGCTGCAGGGCCAAAACTATTATCCTTCGTGTTCAAAAGCCATCCGCCAAAACGTGTTCCGTTAGGTTGCATCATTGGGGCCGACATGGTGGTACCATTAAGTTTGAGAATGCCTATGCCCCATGGGCTTGAAATGAAAACTTCATCATGGCCATCGCCATCAAAATCTGCTATCTCACCAAAAGTATTATCACCGGTGTTTAATAACCAACCGCCAAAACGTGTGCCATTGGGCTGCATCATGAGCGGTATCATCGTCGCCCCGGATCTTTTAAGAATGCCAATTCCCCAAGGGCTTGAAACAAGAATTTCTGCAATACCATCACCGTCAAAATCACCGGAGCGCTTTACAAGCCCCAATTCAGAAATTTTACAAAAGAATGGATCTATGGATGTCGCAACAACGCTAACACCATTAAGAGCCAATAATCTTTTTGCAACGAAATCATGATTGCGCTGGTAGGTAACTCCCTGCGGGAAATTGCCAGGATCGGGCGTATTATTTGCCGAAAAAATACCATAGAAATCCTGCCGGAAAGCCATCATGTGCAGGTAATCGCCAATGTAAGGAGAAAAGGTGCGGGTAGGAGTTTGAGATAAGGCTGTACACAAAATAGTATCGGTCCAAAACCGCCCGTTGAGTGTATCGCGGAAATGAGTTTCCCATCTTTGCGTAGTTCCTGTACCGGTTATCTGCTGGTAGAGCATACCGACTTTGCCCGCACTATTAATTGAAATTGCCGGGTTCGTTGCGTTTGAAATCGATAATAAATTTCCCGACCAGGTAACACCGCGGTCACGGGAGCGAACTACGTTTAAAGTGTAGGTGGTACCAACGCGCGTGGCATAAACCAAATAAACGACAGAACTATTTGTGGGATCTACTGCTATGCTAAGATCACCGCCCCAACGTTCCTGCCCGTTTGCATTAACGCCCGTTTGGTTAAAAGGAATTGATAAGCCTGTAGCAACCCGTCTTCCCGCCAGGTTATCGGATGAATCTTTTAATGCGGTAAACGGTGAGCCGCCAGAACCCCAGTTATCATCGCGAACAACTATCGCATCTGCATTTGTTATTATAAGCGTATTAGCTGGAAAGCTACCGCTGGAAGATATCCACCGATAGAATGCAGCATACACTGTTCCGTCGGCATGTATTGCGGGCCTTACCTGGGGACCGTTTTGACCGCTCGTAACTCTTTTTTCCAAACGGATAGACGAAAACGCAGGAGAGGCAGTGCCGCCATCCAGTGTTTGTTCCATAGTTGCCGTTTTACCACCTGAAGCATTAAAGTCATTAACGCCTATATAAACCTGGTCTTTTCCGCCGGTAGTAATGGCCTGCACATAGGGCTGGTCCTCGTTGCTTCTTTTCTCCAATTGCGTCATTGTAGTTGCACTTGTGAAGTTGGTCGTTCTGTAAGCTTCAAAAGCCCCTGATACTCCTCCCAAAATGCTGGTGAATAAACGGTTGGAACTCCCGGCAAATTTCAAAGTAATATCACCGGTTCCTACAGAACCATTGCCAGGCACAATACTATTAAGGCTCCAGGTATTGCCCCCGTCTGTTGAAATATATATGGGAGCATTTGCACCACCCATAGGGTTTGGAGTAAACGCGGAAGCGGCTATTTGTAAAGGGTTGTTAGGGTTCACCGCTATATTGGGTTCGCTATCCTGGTTGGTTTCCCCGCTTAAACTTTGCGGAATAATATTTACTACTTTTATTGATCGCATAATAGTTAAGTTGTCAGGTGAAAATTATTTTTTTATCAATGATTTTACTTTGTCCAGCTCATTCAATGGTAAAAAATCTTTATCATGTAATGCGGTGAAAACTTCACCGGTTTCTGGCAGGGCTTCTAATAATTTTGGCGGAATACCTTTCACTTCCTGGTCTTTTCCATTTTGAAGAAGCCAGACTCCTTGTTGCCCTACATCAAACTTGGCTACTTTATACCATCGGACATCGTCGCTTTTAGGAAACAAAACTTTTACATCTTTCTTACCCTTTGGCCCTTTCAATACTTCATCTACTTTTATGGTGGCCTCGTGCCAGTTGGGATCGTGCTCCGTTATTTTTGTAGTTAGCGGTTCATCTTTTTTAGACGTAGATTTCAATTTTTTTGCGGTTAGCGAAAGAGGCATATCCGGTACTGTTGCTTTTTGCACCTTGGTAACTTTTCCAACAACGCCTAGTTCGGCAGAGTTTATCCGGTCCTTGAGATCTGCATCTGAGGTTGTTGCTAAGGTGGTATTTATTGAAGCTGCCATAGTCATTTTATCTGTTTCTTTAGAAAAGCTGACGGCGTCTACTGCTATAGTTTCACCAAATATCCAGCCGTTGGCAAACACGGTGATTATTTCGTTTTTCTTTAATTTAGGTAGTTTCTTAAAACGCACAGTTACCTGCTGGCCCGTTATAGAAGCAAACATTGCCGGCGCTTTTATTATGTGCTGCACCTCTACAATCACAGTATTTTTGGTGACCACATTTTCCATGAGAGCCGCGGCGCTTTTGATCACTTTACCGGTAAATACAAAAGCCGCATGAGCTTCATCGGCTTTAAGTTTATTTTTCTGTGGCATATATAAATTGTTTTAAAAACTATTTAATAACGATCCGGGTTAATAAATTTAAAAGGAAATGGATTTGATAATTTCGGCTATACCCACCGCTAGGAGATAGACAAATTTAATTGTTGCTCAACATTACGGGAGGGACTAATGATGATCCCGAAAATTATCACGTTTTTTATTTTTCCTGAACTTTACAAAAATCGTATCCATTATAAGACTGGTTCCATACCAGGTTAATAAAAAGGCACCGCACTCCAAGGTAAAACTTCCGAATTTGTAAAATGCTTCTGCCATTATTAATGAAAAGCCCAATGCGGGAAATTCGATACTCAGGATCTTTTTTGTTGGAATATTTTTAAATAAAGTATACATATAATTGGTTTATAAAAATGTAAAAGCAACTGAAGAAATCGGGTTCAGGTTAAAGAGGTAGTTGTCTGCTTTTAGAGCTTTTTTTTATAACGGGCCATCCCGGCTTTACACCAGGATTTTCCAATTATAGATAGAAGCATAACAAAGCCTTCTAAATTTTTTACAGGAATTGGAAATACTTTTTAATTCAAAAAGCCGCTGCACGGTAAGTGTGTGAGAATATAACCAGGGAGGTATGTTTTCTTTTGCACTAAATTATAAATAAATATTACATCCTACAAATTTTTTGCAAAAATGAATAACAGTAATTTTTTTTTTGAGGCAATGGTTGCGACAGTATGCGTTCAAATGAAACGAAGTTTTTATAGAGAAAAGTAGTCGATATTCAAAACTATTAAAGCAGAAATGAATCGTATTTAGAGCAACAGACGCGGTGAAATTTACCCCGAAAGTTTTTAGCGTTACAATTTTTGTATGTGTTGTAATAAATTCCCTTTCAAACTTTCACTAAGTGGAATTTTTTTATGACCAATTATCACATGGTCTTCTGCCACAGCTTCTATATGCTGGAGGTTAACGAAATAGGAGCGATGAATCCGTTTGAAAAGCCTGTCAGGAAATTTTTCTTCAATTGTTTTTAGCGTCACCGAAAGAAGGTACTCTTTGGTAAGGGTAAATATGCGGCTATAGTTTCGTTCTGCTTCAATATATAAAATATCGGCTATCATAATCTTAACCATCTTTTCTTTATGGCGAACAAAAATACGGTCGCTCAAAATAAAAGGTTCTTCGTTACGGTTAGCCGTGCCTGTTAGGTTATCATTATCGGGATTGGCCATTCGGCTAATAGCCAATTCTATCGCCCGTTGCAGGTCTATTTGCTTAAAAGGTTTTGAAATAAATGCGGCTGGCTTTGTTGTTTTGGCCCTGTTAAAAGTTACCTCGTCTGAATTAGCGGTAAGAAAAATTACAGGAATCTGGAAATCCTTGTCCAAAAGTGCTGCCGTTTCGATACCATCCATTTTCCCTTTTAATTGTATATCGAGTAAAATAAGATCAGGTTTATTTTCTTTCACATGATTTAACACTTCTTCGCCACGCGGTAAAATACCTGTTACTTCCTAACCCAGCGCAACCAGGTCCATTGAGATCTTCGCTCCAATAATCATTTCGTCTTCTACCACTAATATTTTAATCAAATTATGCATGAGTATTTTAGGATTTAGCACCTTATTTTTTATAGATTTTCCCTGCCGGTTATTTAAGTTCAAACCTTTTACAACTCAGCATTTGACCTTCCGCATTCCAAAACCACGCGTTAATTAAATCAACAATCAAATTATTAAAACAGGTAAAAAACCGTTTACAAGTATCCAGGCCAAAAGGCCGGTTTATTTTTTTTGGAAGTAAGTTTCATAAGAGGTCACCCTTAAATTCAGGGTTCGCAGTTAGCAGAAATGAAATTACAGATAAAATGACAACAAAAGATAATAAAGTTCGTGGCAACTTATTCGGATAAATCTATATTTTTTCTACAGCGGTTCTGTTTTATTCTGCTCAACTCATTTGCTGCAACCGGTGATAAAGTATAATAAAGTGCCGGCAGATCCGTTAATGATACTATATCACTGCATTAGCAGTGCGTTATTTAACGCAGTAGTAACGCAGTGGTACGGAAGCAACTAAGAATGAAACAGGCTGTTGCAATATCGAACACATCATTATCATTAAAACAAAAAGCATGGCAAGAGTAACTAGCGTAATTATTAATGGCACAGTGGGAAATATGGTGCTTTACCAACGCATGGGTAAAACCTACGCCCGCCTAAAACGAGAGGGTATAAAACAAACGCATGCCACTAAAATGCGAAGTGAAAATTTTGGAATCGCTTCAAGGGCGGCAAAGTACCTTCGAAAAGGATTGCAGGCAGTTATACCGATTGAAACTGACAGAAGCATGCAAAGCCGATTTTCCGGTGCCATTGCAAAATGGTTGCGTTTAAGTAAGATAGATGCTTTGGCGCCATGTGATACTGCGCCTCACATTAGCGGCTTCCAGTTTAGTGGTGGTGATGGTTTCAGCGAACGCTTTCGGGTTCCCGTTACCGTTAGTAAAGTTGATGATCGCCTTATGACAGTCGTCATAAAAGATTTTATTCCGGCTAAACACATAATTGCTCCTCCAGGAACACTGATGATAGAGTTGGTGGTGGCCGTTGCGGGCAGTATATTAAAAACCGGAATGCCATCAGGCAGTAGCGTGCAGCGTATGCAAGTGCCCTACAATAATGAGGCAATAGCATCGCAGGTGCTTCAATTTCCCGTGCCTTCGCCTGCCGGTAGCCTTACAATTGCCGCAGCCTGGTTGCAATATTATGTACTTAAAAACAACCGTATTTCCCGCTCTGAAAATCCTGATTTTATGCCCGCTGCTGTTATTAACGCGCGGTATAATTAGTTGCGCAAACCCTCATATCATTTTT
>JBDTKB010000225.1:0-10563 GCA_039935555.1 Ginsengibacter sp.
GGCCTTGACCTGCAGTTTCATATTTTTCCAAAAAAATGGGCAATTGATTTATTGGGAACATTTAGGAAAGGTTATTATCTTGATCCAAAAAATAATAATGGCCTTAATTTATCAAACTATTATTTAAGGCCGGATTTTAAAAGAAATATAATAGGCCTTTCTGTTTTTCGTGTACCTAACTCCGATAAGTTTTCTTATCGTGCAGCGATTACTCAAAACGACTGGCAAACTAAATCCGCCGGATCATTGCTTTACGGAGCAGAAATTTATTACGGAAATATAAAAGGCGACAGCGCTCTCGTTCCAACCGCTGGTAATAGCCTTTATCAGCAGGCCGGCATTAATACCATTAATTTTATAAGTATTGGTCCAGGTATCGGGTACGCCTATACGTTAGTAATAGACAAGAATTTTTTTATAACAGGTTCACTCATCGGCAATGTAGATGTAAATTTTTCTACTGAGGAGAACTCAGTTAATAAAAACCATAAAGTCAGCGTGCTTCCAAGTGGTATCTATAAAGGAGCAATTGGTTATAATAGTGCCAAATGGAGCCTGACCGCTAATATTACCGGAAATGCTTTGTATTCAGGAAGTGCATTTACTTCTAAAAATTATTTTCTTCCAACGGGAAATTTTAGGTTTATATTGGCAACGAAAATTCAACTCAAATAATACCAATCGATACAATTCTTTTAATTATTTTTTGCCTTTCATGGCCACAACTGTGGAATGGCAAATCGAAATTTTATTCAATTAATTTTAAAAAGATTTCTATGGGCCAACAAAAGTCGTTTACAAAATCATTGGCCTTTTTATTTCTTTTTTTATTATTCAATTTACCTTTTAAGATTACCTGGTCACAAGGTTTTTTAAAAGTTAGCGATAAAAAAATTGTGGATGAAAAAGGTGAAAATGTATTGCTACGCGGTATGGGTTTTGGTGGCTGGATGTTGCAGGAAGGATATATGCTTGAGATATATAAAGATGCACAGCAACATAGTATAAGAAAACGCATTGAGAATGTAATAGGCGAAGCGCAAACCAAGGAATTTTATAATGCGTGGCTCAATAACTTTATACGTAAAATTGATATCGATTCCATGCACGCGTGGGGTTTTAATTCTGTGCGGCTGCCAATGCATTATAACTTGTTTACATTACCGGTAGAAGAAGAGAAAATCGCGGGAAAAAATACCTGGTTAAATAAGGGTTTCGCTTTAACGGATAGCTTACTGAAATGGTGCGCTGCCAACCATATGTACCTCATTTTAGATCTACACGCGGCACCCGGTGGCCAGGGAAATGATTTAAATATTTCCGACCGGGATAATACAAAGCTTTCCCTTTGGCAAAGTGAAGCAAACCGGGAAAAAACAATTGCGCTTTGGAAAAAATTAGCAGAACGTTACAAGAATGAAAAATGGATTGGAGGTTACGATATTTTAAATGAACCTAACTGGGGTTTTGCAGATTCGGTAAATGACCCGAACGGCCTTAAAGAATCTGTAAATGGGCCTTTAAAAAAACTATTAAAAGATATCACAACTGCAATTCGCGGAGTTGATAAAAACCATATCATCATCATTGAAGGAAATGGCTGGGGAAATAATTATAGCGGAATATTACCACCATGGGATAAAAACATGGTATTGAGTTTTCATAAGTATTGGGATTTTAATAAGCCTGAAAATATTCAGCGAATAATTGACGCGCGGGACAAATATGATGTGCCCGTATGGCTGGGCGAAACCGGTGAAAATTCTAACGTTTGGTATACCGAAGAAATACGGCTACTCGAAAAAAATAATATTGGTTGGGCAATGTGGCCTTTGAAAAAAATTGGATCTAATAATCCCTTGGAAATTAAATCAAACACGAATTATGATTCGCTAAAAAATTATATGAATGGCGAAGGAATAAAACCTGCTGCAAATACCGCTTATATGGGTTTAATGGAACTTGCTTCCGCAACTAAATTTGAAAATAATATTTTTCATAAAGATGTAATTGATGCTTTGTTTCGTCAGCCGTTTTCTGATGGGGAGATTCCCTACAAGGTTCATCTATTAAAAGACAGTATTGAAATACTTGCTGCAGATTATGACCTGGGAAGAAATGGCGTTGCATATTTTGATATGGATACAGCAGATTACCGCACATCAGGTGTTAATAGCGCAGGAAACCGTGGCCGCGTTTATCGAAATGATGGTGTTGACATTTATAAAGATTCTTTGAAGGCAGGCTATTATTATGTTGGCAATATTGAAAATAACGAATGGTTAAGTTACACAATTGATGTCAGTAAAAGTGCGAACTATACGTTCAAATTTATGGTGGTACCGGGCACAAGCAATGGAGAGATGTCATTAAGTGTTAATGGCAAATTGGTGAATCAAAATATTGTAATTCCGTCAGAAAATAACCTGCATCAATGGCAACCGGTCGTGGTAAATAATATTATTTTGCCAGCCGGAAAAAATCTAATAAAAATATTTTTTGTAACAGGAGGATTTAATTTAGAAAGCATACAAATCCTGAATTAATTTTTACCACCAGGCTTTTCAAATTTTTTTTAAGAGTACGCAAGTTGCACAAACGCTGCATGAGTAAATCAATTTAATATTTGCTTATGGTAATAGGCTGTTAAACAAAAAGGAAACATTCTTTTAAAGTTGAAAAATAATTTCATTTGTATTCTAAAACTTAAACATTATGAGAACAAAAATTTTACTTACGATTGCCGCTTTTATTTTTTTCGTTGTTACCGCTAATGCACAAATTGAAAAAGGGACAATTTTGCTTGGCGGCAGCATCAATTATTATTCTTATAAGAGTTCTCAACCTTATTTTTACAATAATTACGATTACAAAAGTGAAGGAGATGGTGCAAATATTCAAATTGGAAGAGCGATAAAAACAAATTCTTTTGCTGGAATAATTCTTTCTTATTCCCATACCAATAATTATACTACAGCCGTTTCACCCGATAGCAACTTTAATAAAAGTACCACACTTGGTGCGGGCGTCTTTTATAGGAAATATAAAAAGCTCTTAAAGGATTTTTACTTTTTTGCTGAAGTTAGCGGTCAATATCAGCATGGCGAAATGGAACAAGCAGGTTCCACAAATGTCTATTATAACACAAAAGCATCTTCAAATGGTGGAACAATTACTTTCACTCCGGGCATATCGTACGCCGTTTGTAAAAATTTGCAAATGGAATTGCTTATGAATGGATTGGTTTCAACCTCTTACACCCATATAAGATATAACTACATTTCAGGAACTCCGACAGTAACCAGCGATGGAAAGAGCAACAGCTTTTCAATTAATGCAAATTTGAATTCAAGTATTTTGTATGGATTTGGAATCGGCTTTAAATATTTTATTGGTAAATAACTGTCTCTGTTCAAAAGGAATTTTTTTTAATTTATTCTTATTGAAAGGATGATTTTATATTTACCATCATGAATAAATATTTAATCAGTTCATTAATTTCTTTCTTTCATATCATCGCAGTTTCTTCCCAGGTTTTACCTGTGCCTGCTAGCCGACAATTGATATGGCAGCAAATGGAAACAACGGCGTTTCTTCATTTTACGGTAAACACATTTACGGATAAGGAATGGGGCGATGGTACAGAATCTGAATCCGTTTTTAATCCAACTAAATTGGATGCCAGGCAATGGATAAAAGCTTTAAAAGATGCCGGATTTAAAATGGCAATTATTACGGCCAAGCATCACGATGGGTTTTGTCTTTGGCCTTCTGCATTTACGAGCCATTCTGTAAAAAATAGTCCCTGGAAAAATGGTAAAGGAGATGTTGTAAAAGAAGTTGCGGATGCATGCCGGGAATACGGATTAAAATTCGGCGTCTATCTATCACCGTGGGACAGGCATGAAGCATCTTACGGCACTGCAGCATACAACGCTTATTATAAGAATCAACTCAAAGAATTATTGAGTAATTATGGCGAAATATCAGAAGTTTGGTTTGATGGAGCCAAAGGCGAGAACGCAAAAAGTATGGAATATGATTTTAGAGGTTATTGGAAAATGGTTCGCGAATTACAACCTAATGCAGTTATTTTTTCTGACGCTGGTCCGGATGTAAGATGGGTAGGAAATGAAAAGGGAAATGCGGGACAAACTTGCTGGTCAATGATTGATACCGAGGGAATGGCGCCCGGAAAGGCTGATGCAGCCTATCTTAATGTTGGCGATCCCAATGGAAAATATTGGATACCGGCCGAGACAGATGTCTCTATTCGGCCGGGATGGTTTTACCATGCAAGCGAAAATGATAAAGTAAAATCTCCGCAGGAGTTGGTAAATCTGTATTACCAGTCAGTTGGTCATAATAGTTTGCTGTTGCTAAATATTCCTCCAAATCGTGAAGGTTTATTATCCGAAACGGATGTAAAGAATCTCGCCGCTTTTAGAAAAATACTAAATGAAACTTTTGCAATAAATCTAGCAAAAGGGCATGTGCCTTCAGTTATCACTGATAAAAAACTATCATCTTTTATTTCATTGAAGATGAATCAGCCACTAATTATTGATTTTAAAAAAGGAGTAAAAATTGACAGGGCGTTGTTCCAGGAAAATATTGCCACAGGCCAGCGAATCATTAAAGCATTATTAGAATATTGGGATGGAAAAAACTGGAAAAAAATTGATGAATTTACAACGGTAGGGTATAAACGCTTATTACGCTTTAAAGAAATAAATGCTCATAAAATTCGATTCACTATTTTAGAATCAAAAGGAACAGCTCAACTTGCAGAAATTGGGTTTTTTCTCGCATCAAAAAAGGAAGGGTATAATAACTAAAAATAAAGCAGCATATTGAAATAATTTAAATCGATCCAGTTTATTTCCGTAAAGAATTTGCCTTGTTTTATCAACGTTAAAAGCTTATAAAATATGTCCGAACCAGCCAGGTTGCAATGGGCTTATAGTCTTAGGGCTGCCGCAACTGTGGCTGTTATTGTACTGCATGTAAGTGTTTCTGCCGAGGATGATTTTGCTACTATTCCTTTTCATTCCTGGCTGGCTGCCAATATTTACGACGCCGCTGTAAGGTGGTGTGTGCCTATGTTTGTGATGCTTACCGGAACGTTTGCACTTAATAATTACCGAGGCGATTTAAAAATATTTCTTGGCAAAACATTTAGGCGTATTGTCGTGCCTTTTGCTTTCTGGAGCATTATTTATCTTTTCTATTATAATGGCGCTGACTTACTTCAACATCAAATGAACTTTCATGCAAAGGCAGCGTTAGTCGCTGGCAAACTGGCAAGTGGCACAGCGGTGCACCTATGGTTTGTGTATATGATTTTGGGAATGTATTTTCTAATACCCATTTTCAACCAATGGGTACGTTATGATAATAAAGCTGAACAAATCTTTTTTATTTCTTTATGGTTTTTATTTTTGGTTATTCAACCAATTTGGGATAAGTATGATATTAGTTTTGATATAAGTTATTTCAGTGGTTTCCTTGGTTACATGGTTTTGGGTAATTTTCTTTTTAAAAGATTCCGAAAAAGCAATGTCGTTTTTTGGATGATTATTTTTATTGGAGCAATTACTTACACGTGTATCAGAACCTTTAACTTATCTGCGTCTACCCATGAGATGAATGAAAAATTTATGGATAATTTTACGCCCAATATTGCAATTACATGTGTTAGCGTTTACCTGTTTTTTAAAGACAGCCGGGTGAGATTGTCGGCATCTTTTAATAATTTTATCAATAAACTTTCGGAGCACAGTTATGGTATTTATCTTGCTCATATTTTAGTATTAGATCTTCTTTTTAAGAATGGAATTACTTATTCAATTATGCCGGTGGCCTTCAGCATTCCCTTGATCACCATTCTTTGTTTAAGCATTTCTTACGCAATAATTTACCTTCTGAAAAAAATACCCTACTTAAGAATCTTCGCAGGATAAGTGTTGCATCTAGCTCAATTTTTTTCGATAAATATTGATTGAGTTACCTTTATTTTAAATGATATCATTTGGCACAAATCACAAGAATTTGTTTACAGTTGAACTAATAACAATACACAGATAAATGCAAGTTCTGCTGTAAACGCAATCCTGGATATTTAATGATCTTATCCCTAAAAGGAATTTATGAATAAAATAGGTTTGGTTTTGAGTGGTGGTGGCGCAAGAGGCTTTGCGCATCTTGGATTGTTAAAAGCAATGGACGAGTTGGCTGTAAAACCTTATGCTATTTCGGGCGTAAGCGTTGGCGCTGTTTTGGGCGCATTATATGCCGAAGGTAAATCAACAGATGAAATTTTGGCGCTGACAAAAGGAAACAGCTATTTTGGATTTTCAAATTTGTTATGGAGAAAGGCCGGTTTTTTTTCAATGGAAGCGATTCGACAGTTATTGCTAGAAAATATTCCACACAATTCTTTTGAAGGATTGAAATTGCCCCTGTTTGTAAACGCTACAGATTTTACACATAATAAAGCTATATTCTTTTCAGCCGGCGAACTGGTTCCTTGCCTTGTTGCTTCCGCTTCAGTGCCTGTGCTTTTTAATTCTGTTGAAATGGATAGTCATACACTGGTAGACGGAGCTTTATTAAATAATTTGCCGGTGGAACCGCTGATGACCATTTGTGATAAAATAATTGGATCGCATGTAAATAAATTGGAGGAAATTTCCAGTGTAAGTATGCGCCTTTCAAAATTGGCTGTACTCGAAAGATGCTTTCATATGTCAATTGCAAATTCGGTTTATTCAAGAGGGCAACATTGCGATCTTTTCATGGAGCCAGAGCTTTTTAACTTTGGGATGTTCGACACAAAAAATGCCGACACTATTTTTGAAATAGGCTACCGGCATGCTATGAAGGAAAAAGAGAAAATATTAGCCCTTCAGGAAAGTGATTGAGAATGAAGGAAAGAATAAGGATCTATAGAAAATTCTTTTTCCACAGCCTCAGGAGTTTCGCCCAATTCTAGTTCGATGAAAGACTTGCCTTCTTTTACCTGCCACAAATAAAGCTTTTTAGTTTTGTCTTTCTGCTCACATATTTCAGGTAACATTTCCTGCAATAAACCATTCCAGCAGGCATCTTCCAGCTTTTCTATTTCTGAATAATTAGTTTGCTTTGTATCATCTTTTTGGCACCATTGTCTTGTAGAAAATGATGTGCCCATAATCAAAAGAATTTCCTGTTGTGTAGAATTTGTTTTCATGTCAAATGGTTTTAAAGTTCTTAATAATTCTTTCAATAGTAAGACGGCATTTAGGGTTTTAAATAATATGCCTTTTATAAAAACTTCTGTTAAATATAACGGGCTAAATTTTGTTTTATTTTACAATTTCCCAAAATATTCTTTTACAACATCAACAATACTACCGGTAATTTGTAAGATGTATATATAGAAAGTATTTATGAAAAAGAACGGAATCATATTAACAAACGAAATTGCACTTATAAAGGATTTAGTAAGTCCTATAGAAAAAGGAAATGCTCATGCGTCACTTGATAAAGCGTTGGAAAATATGCCTTTTAAATTATTAGGTGAAAAGCCTGGCAATCTGCCTTACAGCATCTGGCAGTTGGCCGAGCATATCCGAATTGCTCAATGGGATATTTTGGAATTTTCTTCAAATCCAAAGCATGTTTCACCTTCGTGGCCGGATGGTTATTGGCCCAATGAGGCAAGCCCCAAAGAAGTAAGGTTATGGAAAAATTGTGTAAGCCAAATAAAAAAAGACCGTTTATCTTTTATCACACTGCTAAATAATGCGGGAGATGATCTTCGTAAACCATTTAGTTATGGCGATGGTCAAACACTTTTCAAAGAAGCATTGGTATTGGCGGATCACAATAGCTACCATACCGGCGAAATTATTATTATCAGGAGGTTATTAAATGCATGGAACTGATTGATTTAGTCACGTATCTCAATTATATAACGGTGCCGGTTACATGTAATTATAGAGTAATAATTTCAATTAAAATTCCATACATTTCTCCGGTTTATTCGACAATTGATTCACTTACCTTTGTATTATAAGTTTTATTGTATATGGTAAAAATAGGTGAGTACAATATCCTGAAAGTGATAAAGGAAAAATCGATGGGTGTATTTCTTGACGATGGAGATATTGGAATTTTATTACCAAAGCGCTTTGTGCCTCCCGGTACCAAAATAGGTGACAACCTTAAGGTTTTCTTATATCACGATGGCGAAGACAGGCCCATTGCTACAACACAAACGCCGCTGGGGGTGCTTGGTGATATTGTAATGTTGAATGTGGTTAACACTACTCCCCATGGCGCATTTCTCGACTGGGGGCTTATGAAGGATTTATTTATCCCACGTTCCCGGCAGTTAAATTTTATGCAGACTTCTGGTTTTTATCTTGTAAAAATTGTAATGGATGAACAAACAGGGCGCATTGCGGCAACTGAGAAATTTGATGCCTCGCTGTCAAACGAAACACTAACGGTGAAGGAGTTGGAGGTCGTTGACCTGCTGATCTATCGTCGCAGCGATATTGGCTACGTAGTAATTATTAATAATAAGCATACAGGCGTTTTGCATTTTAATGAAGTGTATAGGTCTATAGAAATAGGGGATCGGTTTCCTGGTTTTATAAAGAAAATTTATCCAGAGCCAGGCGAACACGGATACCGGATCGACGTATCTGCGGGTAAGCCAGGCTACAACCGTGTGGAAGATGAAAGTGAGAAAGTGTTGCGGCTATTAAAAGAAAATGACGGTTATCTCCCCTATCATGATAAATCTTCGCCGGACGAAATTTATTCGTTTTTTAGCATGAGCAAGAAGACTTTTAAGATGACGACGGGAAAATTATACCGCGAGCGAAAAATAGAATTTACAAAGACCGGCATTAAATTATTGGAATAATAATAGCAGAAAAAATGCGTAACAATTTTATAAATAACAGGTACTAATTGATAATATTTAATGCTGAAACGAGAAAAAATTGTTCGAAGTATTGTAAATTTATTTCATGAATACTACCCGCCTGGCTACCATTTCAGACGCCACATCTATTCTTGATATTTATACGCCTTACATTTTAAACACCGCTTTTACTTTCGAAACCGACATTCCCACAATACAAAATTTTGAAGTTAGAATAAATACGTACCAGGAGAATTGGCCATGGCTCGTTTATGAACATGAAGGCGTTATTGCTGGTTACGCCTATGCTACAAAGCACCGGGAAAGGGCCGCCTATCAATGGTGCGTGGAAAGCTCAGTCTACGTGCATGGAAAATTTCAGCAAAAAGGAATCGCCAAATCTTTGTATAATACTTTATTTGAAATTTTAAAATTCCAGGGTTGCAGGAATGTATATGCCGGCATTACATTACCGAACGATAAAAGTATTTCTTTCCATAAAAAATTCGGTTTCACATGGTTGGCCGATTATAAAAATATTGGTTATAAATTGAACCAATGGAATACAGTAAGTTGGTGGCAACTGCAGTTGAATGAGTATGCTGATAATCCTAAAGCGCCAATTAAATTTCCTGAAGTTCCATTTTCTTTTTTACAAAGGGTTTTGCAAAAGGAGTCAAGATAATAGCGGACATTTTTTAATAATTAATAAATTTAGGCGGAGTAGTGTGAAATTTTTTTTGGGGTAAAAATATTTTGACTTTTTAGGTTACGCTCTTACAGAATCTTCTTTCTTAAGTGCGAATTCTTTTCGAAGTTCAAAATTTACATTGAGTTTACAACCTTCTCCAGGTTCTGAAATGAAATTGGAAAATAGATTCCATTTCATTTTTATACAAGGCTAAAATTTCTTTAATAATAAATTATTTCATACCCCTTGTATCTATCATTCCTTTAAACGAAGTTTGGTCCAGCAAGGCGTTGCCGGCGATAACCGCAGGATCTTGTTTATAAGTTTGTAAAGATTGAGCTACAAGAGTACCGGTGGTGATATATTTTATTGCCTCTGCCAATGAGGCTTCCGTTGGATCTCCCCAGTTTTTATCAAGACCATCTGCCGCGATAGCATCTGGCGTAAAACCATTGAAATATCCTCCGTAATTAGCACTGTTTGTCGAACGAAAAGAAACGGGGAACACATACCAGTCGCCAACAGGAATTGGAAAAAATCCCACAGGCTTTCCATCCGTATTTGTCGGTCCAACAATTTTTACGCTCATGTAAGGCTTCAGGTTATTGATTAATAGTTCGCTCGCCGACGCTGTACTTTGAGATACAATGAACAAAACGTGATTCGGATTTAACGGGCCAATTTTTCTAAAATTCAGCGTTGTATTATAATTTTGGTGTTTATCATTATAAGTTTCCTTCATCATAACACTTCCATTTGCAGAAGTTGGCGACAGGTAGTCTGCGAGCTTCTCCTGAACAGATACATACCCTCCGCCATTATAACGTAAATCAATTACAATATCGCTCACGCTTTGGGTAGAAAATTTATTAATCACCCGCTGAAAATCGCTAAAGATCTGGCTTGTATCGCCGAGAAATGAGTTTAATACCATATAGCCAATTGTTTTAGAACC
>JBDTKB010000226.1:0-3493 GCA_039935555.1 Ginsengibacter sp.
GACCTAACTCCAAATTACAATGGTTATGTATTTGTTCTTTTAAAAGCGGACTTATATCATGGACCATTGCAGGCGACAAAAAATGGGACAATCTACACTGGCACGTGGGATTGTAACAACGACTACAGTAAACTAACTATCTCGCTTCCAACACCTCCTGCAGATTTTGGTTTTTTAAACAGGGCATGGCGTTTTAAAAGTAAAAGTTTTCCCACGCTTCAATTAGCACCTTGGGGCGCAACGGATTCACTTTTATTGAATATGTACAGGCAATAAGAAAAAGCATAGGAACAATAGTAATTCTGATGTAACACTTGTTCCAAAATTTGTACTTTCTGCAGGAGCTAAAATGTGTGTAAGCGATTATTCATACCTAACTTTCCATGGTGATTATTCTCAACAAGGTGGCAACTCGGAGACCATTGCGGGTATGCTTTACAGTATCCGGCTCGATGATCAGGAAGATCCGAAACATACTATTTCCGGCGGCGCTTTTATAAGGTGCAAAGACGCGCTGATACCAGTTGTGAAATTTGATTTAAAGCCCTTAGCTTTTGCTTTTAGTTATGATGTAAATATTTCTGCTTTGAAGACCGCCAGCCAGGTCAGAGGCGGCTTTGAATTCTCACTCTCTTATCTAAAATTTTTCGATAGAAATAATTCTTCGAGAGATGCAGTTCGTTGCCCGCTTTTTTAAATGTAAATTTTATTAATCGATTCCGCTAACAGTCGTTTTGCCCTATCGTATCTTCGCAAAAAAAATTAATGAAAATTAATGATGTAATTAATTGCCTGGAAGATTTTGCCCCGTTGAGTTTGCAGGAAGATTATGACAATGCGGGCTTGATTGTTGGAAACCCAGACGATGAGTGCAAAGGAATTATAACTGCACTTGATGTAACCGCGGACGTTGTAGCTGAATCAGTTAAAAAGGGATGCAATCTAATTGTGGCGCATCATCCCATTATTTTTAAAGGATTGAAAAAGTTAAACGGAAAAAATTATGTAGAGCGAACCGTTATCGACGCCATAAAAAATAATATTTCAATTTATGCGATACATACAAATCTGGACAATGTTTTTAAAGGCGTTAACCAGGAAATTGCCCGAAAATTAGGCTTAGAAAATCTCGAAGTGCTTTCACCAAAACAAAATAGTTTAAAAAAGCTGGTTACTTTTTCTCCACAAAAAAATGCTCAAGAAATAAGAGCTGCATTATTTGAAATGGGCACCGGAAGTATTGGGGCGTATAGTGAATGTAGTTTTAATGTTGATGGTGTGGGAACCTTCAAGGCTGGCGAAGGCGCGTCGCCATATGTTGGTAAAATTGGCATACGCCATAGTGAAAATGAAACACGAATAGAAGTAATTTTCCCTTCTTACTTGGAACAAAAAATTATAAAAAACCTGCTCGCAGCCCATCCTTATGAGGAGGTCGCCTACGATATTTATTCTGTAAGCAATGTTCATCCGGGAGTAGGAAGCGGCTTAATTGGGGAAATGCCAACTTCTGTTTCAGAAGAGGATTTATTGCTGAAACTGAAGACCGAATTCGGCCTTACCATTATTCGCCATACCGGTTTTCTTCATAAAAAAATTACAAAAATAGCGCTTTGCGGCGGTGCCGGAAGTTTTCTCATCTCTACCGCAAAAGCGGCAGGAGCTGATGCCTATATTACTTCGGATGTTAAATATCACGAGTTTTTTGACGCAGATAACTCTATTTTTTTGGCAGATATTGGCCATTATGAGAGCGAACAGTTCACTATTGATCTTTTAGCTGAAATTTTACAGCAAAAATTTCCTAACTTTGCCGTCCTTAAAACAGAAATTAAGACAAATCCTGTAAATTATTACCTGTAGAGAATGGGTCGAAGTTTCTAAATAAATTATCAAAATCATTCATAATATATGTCACAAGTAAAAGACTATTCTGTAGAAGAAAAATTATCGTCTCTTGTCAAACTTCAAAAAATTGATAGCAAACTTGACGGGCTCCAGATTTTAAAGGGCGAATTACCAATTGAGGTAAGCGATCTTGAAGATGAAATTGCCGGATTAGATGCAAGGCAAAACCGTATTGAAGAGGAAATGAATGGAATGCAACAATTTATTGAGGATAAAAAAACCTTGATAAAAGATTCGCAGGAACTTATAAAAAAATACGAAAAGCAAAGCGACAACGTAAAAAACAACCGGGAGTTTGAAGCTATCAATAAAGAGATAGAAATGCAAACACTTGAAGTGAAGCTTGCTGAAAAGCACATAAAAGATGCCACGGAAGAAATTGCTGAAAAAGGTAAGCAACTGGAAGTAGCAAAAAAAGCTGTGGCAACTAAAGAAAATAATTTAAAAGGCAAAAAAGGTGAACTGGAAAAAATTATCGCTGAAACGGATAAAGAAGAAAAAAATTACAATAAGCAAGCCACGGCAGCAAGGGAATTGGTTGACGAAAGATTGCTGGTTAGTTATGACAGGATTCGTAAAAATTATCGAAACGGTTTGGCTGTAGTTCCTGTTGAGAGAGATTCTTGTGGTGGCTGTTACAATGCAATTCCTCCGCAAAAACAAAGCGATATCAAGCAACGCAAAAAAATTATTGTTTGCGAAAACTGTGGCCGGATTTTGGTGGATGATGAACTGAACGATTCCGTAGAAGTAAAATAAATTATTTTTCTATTTGATAAATGTAAGGCGCTTTTTTGCGCCTTTTTTTGTGATAAAAAATTCTCCGCTCTATAAATCCTTCATTCATTTTCTGTGGCACCAGTAAATTATAATTGATGTAATTTGCCTTTTCAAATGCTTCAGCAGTTACACATACAGAATTATGCAATAATTGATTCTATTGACATAAATTTTTCGCCCAACTTAAATATTATAACAGGCGAAACGGGCGCAGGTAAAAGTATTTTAATGGGCGCGCTCAGCCTTATTTTAGGAGAAAGGGCAGAAATTTCTGTATTAGCGGATAAGGAAAAAAAGTGTTTCATAGAAGGTATTTTTAAAACATCGCATGCGCCCGTAAAAAACTTCCTGCAAAATAATGAGTTGGATAATGACGATGAAATTGTAATTCGCCGGGAGATCTCTGTCAATGGCAAATCACGTGCATTTATAAATGATACGCCCGTTACGCTAAGTCAATTGAAACAATTATCCTCCTTATTAGTCGATCTTCATCAGCAATTTGATACACTGGAACTGGGTTACAACGATTTTCAGCGTGAAGTAATGGACGCGCTTGCCGGCAATTTAAAAGAGCTGGAACAATATCAAAATGTGTTCAAAAATTATCGGAATGTAGCAAACGAATTAGAGGTGCTAAAGGTAGAACAAGCTGCCGCTACCCGCGAGTTCGATTATAATAAATTCTTATTTGATGAATTGGAGGAAGCGAATTTTTCAGAAAATGAAATTGAAAAAGTTGAAGGGGAAATAAAATTGATTAGTAATGCTGAGAAGATCAAAAGCGTACTCACTGAAATTTATT